>NZ_JBSGYQ010000051.1:0-55186 GCF_053610585.1 Streptomyces sp. NPDC054887
TTCGCGTACGGGGAAGGTCAGCCGCCGAGGCGCTTGACCGCCGCCTCGACCCGCTCGTCGGTGGCCGTGAACGCCACCCGCACGAAACGGTCCCCGGCGGGCCCGTAGAAGTCGCCCGGAGCCGCGAGGATGCCCAGCTGCGCGAGGTGGGCCACCGTCTCCCAGCAGGGCTCGTCACGCGTCGCCCACAGGTACAGGCTCGCCTCGCTGTGCTCGATCCGGAAGCCGTGCGCCTCCAGCGCGCCGCGCAGCGCCGCCCGCCGGGCCGCGTACCGCTCCCGCTGCTCCGCCACGTGCGTGTCGTCGCCGAGCGCCGCGACCGTCGCCGCCTGGACCGGCGCCGGCGTCATCATGCCGCCGTGCTTGCGGATCTGGAGCAGATCGCCGAGGACGCCCGCGTCGCCCGCGAGGAACGCGGCGCGGTAGCCGGCCAGGTTGGACCGCTTCGAGAGGGAGTGGACCGCGACGAGGCCCTCGTACGTACCGCCGCAAACGTCGGGGTGCAGCACGGAGACGGGCTCGGCCTCCCAGCCCAGCTCCAGGTAGCACTCGTCGCTGAAGACCAGCACGCCGTGCTCGCGCGCCCACGCCACGATCCGGATCAGCTCGTCCTTGGCCAGCACGCGCCCGGTCGGGTTGGAGGGCGAGTTGAGCCAGAGCAGCTTGACGCGGCCGGGGTCGAGGTCGGCGACCGGGTCGTCGTACACGACCGGCTCGGCGCGGGCCAGCCGGGCGCCCACCTCGTACGTCGGGTAGGCGAGGCGGGGGTACGCCACCTGGTCGCCCGGGCCGAGTCCGAGCTGCGTCGGCAGCCAGGCCACCAGCTCCTTCGAGCCGACGACGGGCAGCACGTTGACGTGCGCCACGTCGCGGGCCCCGAGGCGCCGCTCCACCCACCCGGTGAGCGCGTCCCGCAGCGCGGCCGTGCCCCACACCGTCGGATAGCCCGGGGAGTCCGCCGCCGCGACGAGGGCCCGCCGGATCAGCTCGGGGACCGGGTCGACGGGGGTGCCGACGGACAGGTCCACGATGCCGTCCGGGTGGGCGGCCGCCGTCGCCTTGTACGGCTCCAGCTTGTCCCAGGGGAAGGTGGGCAGGCGGTCAGTGACTGCGGACACGGTGGGTCGCTCTCTCGGCTCGTACTGCTCGGCTCTGGCTCGGGAAACGCCTCGGTCCCGTACGGCGGGAAGGCCGTACGGGACCGGGGCGGCGCACTTGCCTCGCCGCTTACTGGTTCTGCGGCGGGAGCGCTGCGATGAAGGGGTGGTCGCGCTCGATCAGGCCGAGCTTGGAGGCACCACCGGGCGAGCCGAGCTCGTCGAAGAACTCGACGTTCGCCTTGTAGTAGTCCTTCCACTCCTCCGGGGTGTCGTCCTCGTAGAAGATGGCCTCGACCGGGCAGACCGGCTCACAGGCACCACAGTCGACGCATTCGTCCGGGTGGATGTACAAGGACCGGGAGCCCTCGTAGATGCAGTCGACCGGGCACTCCTCGATGCACGCCTTGTCCTTGACGTCGACACAAGGCTGCGCGATGACGTAGGTCACGCTGTCGTTCCTCCTCGATAGGGCGCGGCGGGCCGATCTGCGGCTCCGTCCACGTGGCGCGCGGGAGCGCGGCGTCGTCGATGCCCGCCTCTAGTATCTCCGTTCCCGGGCACGATCCGAACAGGAGGGGCGGACAGAGCTGTGGAATTCACTACCGGCGGACGACTCGAGGTCCGTATTTCGCCTGACGACGTGGGCAAACGTGTATCAGTCAGGCGCGTCGGCGAGGCGAGTGAGCCGGGGGCGAAGTTCACTGACACGGTTGGTGTTCTCACATCCTGGGACAACGGGGTGCTGTCGATCACACGCAGGAACGGCGAGTCGGTCCGCATCGCGCAGTCCACGCTGGTCGCGGGCAAGGTCGTGCCCGCCGCTCCGGCCCGCAGGCGCGGTCCCGCCGCGACCTTCGAGGAGCTCGCGCGGGTGTGCGCCCGCGCCTGGGAGCCCGTCGAGAGCGAGCCGCTCGGCGAGTGGCGGCTGCGCGCCGCCGGCGGCTTCACCCGGCGCGCCAACTCGGTGCTGCCGCTCGGAGATCCCGCGATGCCCCTCGGCGCGGCGCTGGAGCGCGTACGCGAGTGGTACGCCGCCCGGGGCCTTCCCGCGTACGTCCAGGTCGCCACCGGCGCGGAGGGCACGCAGGAACCCCTCGCGGCCGAACTGGAGCGCCTCGGGTGGTCCCTGGAGGTCACGGCGCAGGTACGGATCGCCGCGCTCGCCCCGATCGGGGACCTGGACGCGGACGTGTCGCGGGTCGATCTCACCCGGACGTGCGACACGGCGTGGCTCGCGCGGTACCAGCGGTTCGAGGAGCCGGGCCCGCACGTGGTGCGGGTCCTGGAGAGCGGCCCCTCCGTGTGGTTCGCGTCCGTCCCGGGTGCGGCCGGGACTCCGGCGGCCATCGGGCGGTGCGTCGTGGACGGCCGGTGGGCCGGGTTCATGGCGGTCGAGGTCGACCCGGCGCAGCGGCGGCAGGGTCTGGCGAGCGCCGTGATGACGGCACTGGCGCGGCGGGCGCTGGACGAGGGCGCGTCGGCCGCGTGGCTCCAGGTCGAGGCCGACAACGAGGGCGCGCGGGCCCTGTACGACGGCATGGGCTTCGCGACCCACCACAGCTACCACCACTTCCGACCGGCGTAGGGCGGTACGAGACGCGTATGGGACGACCCACCGAAGCCGAACGCCGCCGGCGGTTCGCCGACGAGGCCCGCTCGGAGCGTCCGGACCTCGCGCTGCTGTGCCTGCTGGTGGGCGCGGAGGCGGACCCCTCGCTCGACGAGGCGGGGATGGACGCGGCCGAGATCGAACTCGACCGGCTGGCGGGTCTCCTGCCGTTCCGCCCGGGCGGGGCGCGGGGGTGGGCGTCCGCCGTGGCCGAGGTGCTGGGGGCGCGGTGCGGGTTCGGCGGGACGCCCGCCGACTACCAGCGGCTGGAGTCCTCGCTGCTGCACGAGGTGCTGCGGCGGCGGCGCGGGCTGCCGATCCTGCTGTCGGTCGTGTGGATCGAGGTGGCGCGGCGGGCGGGGGCCCCGGTGTACGGGGTCGCCCTGCCGGGGCACTTCGTGGTCGGCTTCGGCGGCCTGGACGAGCAGGTGCTGGCCGACCCCTTCGACGGCGGGCGGCTGCTGACGGGCGCGGACGCGGAGCTGCTGGTGGCCGGGGCGACGGGGGAACCGCTCGACCCGTCGATGCTGCTGCCGGCGGACCCGCTGGAGATCGTGCTGCGGATCCTGAACAACATCAGGGCGTGGGCGTCGGCCCGCCCCGAGCGCGCGGACGTGCAGCTGTGGGCGGTGGAGCTGTCCCTCCTGCTGCCGTCGCACGCGGCCCGCCTGCGGTACGACCGGGCGCAACTGCTGGTGCAGCGCGGCGACTTCCTCGGCGGGGCGGCGGAGCTGGAGGCGTACGCCGATGTCGTGGAGGCGGTGGACCCGGCGACGGCACAGACGGTCCGCCACCGGGCGCGGGCGGCGCGGGCCCGGTTGAACTAGGGGCGCCCGCGCAGGGTTCCGGCAGCCTCCGGGCGCGCCCGTACCGCGTCGGGGGGTGCTCGCGTCACGGCCGCGTACGGGCCCCGCAACCCCGCGCGGAGGAGGCGCGGGGTGCGGTACGCCCGAGGATCAGCTCGGGTCGAGGCTGATCTCCTGCACGCGCTCCGCCGGGGTCTTGCCCAGGAGCGCGGTGCGCATGGCGAAGGCCACGTCGTCCGCGGTGACGGGGTGCTTCTTGCCGTCGCCCTTGGTGATCTGGACGCCGTCGAACACGCCCTCCAGCAGCTGCTCGATCGCGGGCTTGTCGTAGACCTCCACCAGGCGGCCGTCGATCGGCTTCATGGAGAGGATCTTCGGCAGCGACCGGGCCGGGCCGAACTGGATCTGCTTGCCGCCCGCCTTGATGGTGATCAGGCCGGACATCGCGGGCTGCGCGAACTCCTTCATGGCCCGGTCCAGTTCGGCCTTGTCGATCGACGGTTCCTTGGTGGTGACGGGCAGCTCCACCGAGTTCGGCTTGCCGGTCTCCACCTGGGCGCGGTAGGCGTCCCTGACGCGGACCATCGAGCGGGCGACGTCGAGCTGCTTGCCCGCCTTGCCCGGTACGGCGACGGCCTTGCCCGGCACGAACTTGATCGTGCCCTCGCTGGCGGACCCCGAGGTGCCCGCCAGATCGGCCAGGGCGACGCTCAGCTTCTCCTCGTCGACCGGGATCACCGGCTCGGCGACGCGCTCGCCGCCGAAGAGCGAACCGATCACCGAGACGGGGTTGTAGTCGCTGCCCGCCGCGCCGCGCACGGTCGCCTGGCTGTCCAGGGTGAGGCCCGCGTTGGACGGCGGAAGCTGCGTCGCCCTGCCGTCGACGGTGAGCCGCAGCGGGGTGGCGGCGCGCTTGCCGAGGGCGGCTTCGAGCTTGCCGACCGCCTCCTCCTTCGTGCCGCCGCCGATGTCGACGCCGAGGACCGTGGTGCCCTTCGGTACGTCGGAGTGGTTCATCAGCAGACCCGCGCCGTAGGCCACGCCCGCCGCGACCGCCACGCCCACGGCCAGCAGGACCAGCTTCGAGCGGCCCTTCTTGGCGGGTGCGGAGGAGGCCGAGGGGGGCGGCGCGGTGCGCGTCGGCGCTGCCGGGGCCGCCGGTTCGCCCGGGAGGGGGGCGTCCGGGCCGAAGCGGGCGTCGCCCTGCGGCGGGGCGAACGGCGAGTGCCGGTCGGCCGGCTGGACCACGGGGATGCCGCTGGTCAGCGTGTCACCGGAGACGTTGCCGCCCGCCGGGGGGCCGGCGGCGGGGTTCTGCGGGGTCAGCACGGCCGTGTCGTCGCTCATGCGCGGCGGGCCCGGGACCGGGGGCACGGCGGGGCCGGTGGGACGTACGCCGCCGCCGGGGGCCGTACCGGGGCCGCCGAACGGCGAGTCGCCCATCGCCGGGCCGCCGATCGAGGGGCCGGGGAACGTTCCGCTGCCGGTGGCCGGGCCGGTGGTCGGGCCCGAGGGCCCCACGGGTCCGAGCGGACCGGAGGGGCCGACCGGGCCGGGGCCGCCGGCGGCCGGGGCGCCCGTGGCCCCGCCGGGGCTGCGGCGGGGCAGGGGCGCGGGGGCGCTCTGCCGCTGCGGCTCCTCCGGCGTGAAGTACGGAAGGTCGGAACGCTGTCCGGCGCCCTGGTCGGACGCGGGCGCGGCGGGCGCGGCGGGGGCCGCCGGGGCGGCCGGGGCGGACGCGGGCTTGCGCGGCGCGAACCAGTCGCTGGCCGGCGGCTTGTCCTCACCGGAGCCGGACGCGGAGCCGGGGCCCGCGGCCGGAGCGCCGGCGGCGGGCTCGTCGTGGGACGCGGTCGTCTCCCGGGCCGGCTCGGGCGGGCGCGGCGTGCTGCCGGTGCGCTCGCCGTTGGCGGGCGAGGACGGCGGCTCGACGTCGCCCATGGGCGTGCGCATGACGACCGGCGGGATGGGCCGCGATCCGGGGATGTTGATCCGGATGCGCGTGGTCAGCGTGGTCTCGGTCCTGGGCTCGTCCGGTTCCGCCTGTCCGGTGGCCTCCGCACCGTCCGGACCGTCCTGCCCGGGGTGCGACGACGGATACTGGCGGGATCCGTACGGCGGCGTGCCCGAGGGGTACGCGGCTCCGCCACGCCCCTGGGGGCCGGAGGACGAACTGTCAGTTTCACGACTCAAGGCAGGTTCTCCCGGTTAGCTCCGCTCGCCCGCTCTTACCTGGTACTGCGGGCGGCTCGGCGGCGCGCACCACCATACTGGCCGCCGCCGTCAGGTGCCCCGCGCCCTGGGACGCCGGGCTTCCGACGGCCGTGCGTGCGCGACGGATTCACACACTCAAGTGGTACGTCATTTGCCAAGTCGGGCGCTCACCGCGCCCTGTTGCGGCAGCCGCAGCATCGTGGCGCAGATCACAGCGACGGCCATCCCGCCCAACATGTACGCGTAAGAGACGGAACTGCCCCCGATGAGCAGGTCGCCCTCGGGCCGGCTGACGGTCAGCAGGACGATGGCCACGAGCCATCCGGCGGCGGCCGCGCCGACGCCGGACCTGGTGCCCGTGGCCAGCATGCCGCCGTAGAAGAGGCCCGCCGCGGCGAGCAGGGCCAGCAGCAGGCCGCCGGGGAACCACGCCGCGTGGACGAGGACGCCCGCCGCGCCCGTGAGGGCGCCCAGCACGAGGAGCAGGAGGTAGGCGCCGATGCGGGCCGGGGTCATGACGTCACTCCCGCGAAGAGGTCGGTCTCGCGGCCGCCGACGGGGCGCTCGCCGCGTACCAGTTCGTAGTACTCCGTGGTCAGGACGGGCTGCGCGAGGTTGTTGGAGAGCGCGAAGAAGTCGCCCTCCAGGGCGATCTGGGTGGCGTGGGCGCGCATCGCGGCCGTCTTGGCGGCGGCGTACGGGGTGCCGTCGATCTCGGTGGTGACCACCGCCTCGTCGACCACTCCGGGAACGTCGTCCACGGCGGCCGTGCCGGGGAAGCCGACCCCGGCCGCGCGCAGGCGGGCGAAGCCGTCCTCCGCGTAGCCGCGCGGGACCCGGTTCCAGTAGACCTTGGCGATGGTGTGCGGTGCGCCGAGGTCCGGGCGGAAGGCGGGGTCGGCCGCCAGGTCGGCGGCGCGCATGGCGACGCGGTGGGCCTGGATGTGGTCCGGGTGGCCGTAGCCGCCGTCCGGGTCGTAGGTGACGAGGACCTGCGGGCGTACGGAACGGATCACCTCGACGAGGTACGCCGCGGCCTCGTCCACCGGAGCGGCCCAGAAGGCGCCCTCGCGCTCGTTCTGCGGGGCGCCCATCATCCCGGAGTCGCGGAACCGGCCGGGACCGCCGAGGAAGCGGTGGTCGGTGACCCCCAGTTCCCTCATCGCGGCGGCCAGTTCGGCGACGCGGTGGGCGCCGAGGGTGTCGTCGCGGTCGGCGGCCAGGTGCGCGAGGGCGGGCGGGATGACCTCGCCCTCCTCGCCGAGGGTGCAGGTCACCAGGGTGACCCCGGCGCCCTCGGCGGCGTACTTGGCCATGGTGGCGCCGTTGTTGATCGACTCGTCGTCGGGGTGCGCGTGCACCAGAAGCAGACGACGGGCTGGGTGGTCCGTCATGGGGACCACCCTACGAGGCCGCGCTCAGAACTTGATGCCCCCGATCATCCCGGCCACGTTCGTGGTCAGTTCGTTGATCGTCGGAGCGATGGACGAGCTGGCGAGGTAGAAGCCGAGCAGCACGCAGACCACCGCGTGTCCGGCTTTGAGACCCGATTTCCGGACCATCAGGATGACGATGATCGCCAACAGCACTACCGCCGAAATCGAGAGTGCCACGGCGGTTCACCTCCACTTAATCGGGTCGAAACGGGCATGCGGACATTCGCCAGCAGGTTCATACCCACCAAGCGCTACGGATCATAACTATCCGTGCGTTCGCATTGTCTGGTGCACGGCAGCACGAGGGGCGCATGGAGTTGCCACAGGGCGGTAGCTTCGGGCATATGACGTCGAATCAGCTCTCCTTTCCCCGGCAGCACGCGAGGACGCAGCGCTTCAGCCTGGGAGCGCCACGCGCGTTCACCGTGTCGCCGGACGGGGCACGTGTGGTGTTCCTCAGGTCTTCGTCCGGCACCGACCGCGCGAACCGGCTGTGGGTACTCGACCTGGAGGGGGGCGCGCGGGAGCGCGTCGCGGCCGATCCCGGGGAGCTGCTCGGCGGCGCCGCCGAGCGGCTGTCGGCGCAGGAGAGGGCGCGGCGCGAGCGGAGCCGGGAGGGCTCGGCCGGGATCGTCGGCTACGCCGTGGACGCGGCCGTCGAACTGGCGGCGTTCGCGCTGTCCGGGCGGCTGTTCGCGGCCGAGCTGCGGGCTGGCACCGCGCGCGAGCTGCCGGCGGCGGGACCGGTCCTCGATCCGCGCCCCTCGCCGGACGGGCGGCACGTCGCGTACGTGGCGTCGGGCGCCCTGCGGGTGATCGGCGCCGAGGGCGAGGGCGACCGGGCGCTCGCCGAGCCGGAGGACGAGAACACGACGTACGGCCTCGCGGAGTTCGTCGCGGCGGAGGAGATGGGCCGCTCACGCGGATTCTGGTGGTCGCCGGAGTCGGACCGGCTGCTGGTCGCCCGCGTGGACGACGCGGCCGTGGCGCGGTGGTGGATCTCGGATCCGGCCCATCCGCACAGTGAGCCCGCGCGGGTCGCCTACCCGGCGGCGGGGACGCCCAACGCACAGGTGCGGCTGTTCCTGTACGGGCTGGAGGCGGGGGCGGAGCGCACCGAGGTGGTGTGGGACCGCGCCCGGCATCCGTACCTGGCGCGGGTCCACTGGTCGGCGTCGGGCGCTCCGCTGCTGCTGGTGCAGTCGCGGGACCAGCGCGGGCAGCTGTACCTGGCGGTCGATCCGGCGACCGGCACGACACGGACCGTGCACGCGGACGAGGACGCGGTGTGGCTGGAACTTTTCGACGGTGTGCCGGTCTGGGCGCCGGACGGGCGGCTCGTGCGGATCGCCGACGAGGGCGGGGCGCGGGTGCTGGCGGTCGGTGACCGCGCGCTGACCGGGCCGCAGTTGCAGGTACGGGCGGTGCTGGACGTCTCGGACGACGATGTGCTGGTCAGCGCGTCGGCCGGGGCGGAGGCGGCTGATCCGGAGACGGGCGAGGTGCACGTCTACCGGGTGAACGAGCTGGGGGTCGAGCGGCTTTCGGAGGGCGCCGGGGTGCATTCCGCGGTGCGCTCGGGCGGCGTGACCGTACTGGCTTCGGCGCGTCCGGAAAGCGCCGGCACGGTGGTGCGGGTGGTGCGCGGCGGCAGGCGTGAGGTGGTGGTGGAGTCGTACGCCGAGGAGCCCGTGCTGCGGGCGCGCGTGCGGCTCCTGGAGGGGGGCGCGCGGCGGATTCCGTGCGCCGTCCTGCTCCCCGCGGACTACGCGGAAGGCGACGGTCCGCTGCCGGTGCTGATGGACCCGTACGGAGGACCCCACGCGCGGCGGGTCGTCGCCGCGCACAACGCGTACCTCACGTCTCAGTGGTTCGCCGACCAGGGCTTCGCGGTGGTCGTCGCCGACGGGCGGGGGACGCCCGGCCACTCCCCGGGCTGGGAGAAGGCGGTCAGGGACGCGTTCACGCTGACGCTGGACGACCAGGTGGAGGCGCTGCACGCGCTGGCGGCGGACTTCCCGCTGGACCTCGACCGGGTGGCGATCCGCGGCTGGTCGTACGGCGGCTACCTGGCGGCGCTCGCGGTGCTGCGCCGGCCCGACGTCTTCCATGCCGGGATCGCGGGGGCGCCCGTCACCGACTGGCGGCTGTACGACACGCACTACACCGAGCGCTACCTCGGGGACCCGGGCGAGCAGCCGCAGGTGTACGCCGCGAACTCGCTCGTCACCGACGACGGACTGTCGCAGCCGGCCGGCACGCACCGGCCGCTGATGATCGTCCACGGGCTCGCGGACGACAACGTGGTGATGGCGCACACCCTGCGGCTGTCGTCGGCACTGCTGGCCGCCGGACGCCCGCACGAGGTCCTGCCGCTGTCCGGGGTGACGCACATGACGCCGCAGGAGCAGGTGGCGGAGAACCTGCTGCTGCTCCAGGTGGACTTCCTGCGCAGATCGCTGGGGATGAAGTAGGCCCCCGGGGCCTCGCCCGGGCGGCCGGGAGCCCCCGGGGCGGGGCGCCCGGCCGGGGGCGACATGGCGGCGCCCCCGGCCGGGCAACGGCACCCGCACGGCCGTACGCTGTCCAGCATGGCGCGTCCGCATATCGGAACCGCTACGGCCAAGTTGCCCGCGTGTTAACGCTCTTGACGACCGCTCACCCCTCGCGGCCGAGTTCCGCCGCGACCACGTGCTTCTCCTCCGCGAAGTGACACGCCGAGTCGTGCGCCGCGGGCGAGTCCCGGCCCCGGAACGCCGCCGGGACCGCCAGCAGCGGCACCTCCAGGGCGCACCGCTCGCGCGCCTTCCAGCACCGGGTGCGGAAGCGGCAGCCGGAGGGGATGTTCGCGGGCGACGGGACGTCCCCGGACAGCAGGATGCGCTCCCGGTGCTCGCGCGCCGTCGGGTCCGGCACCGGCACGGCCGAGAGCAGCGCCTGGGTGTACGGGTGCGTGGGGTGGTCGTAGATCTCGGCGTCCTTGCCGGTCTCGACGATCCGGCCCAGGTACATCACGCCCACCCGGTCGGAGATGTGCCGCACGATCGACAGGTCGTGGGCGATGAAGACGTAGCTCAGGCCGAACTCGCTCTGGAGCTTGTCCAGCAGGTTGACGACCTGCGCCTGCACGGACACGTCGAGCGCCGACACCGGCTCGTCCGCCACGATGATCTCCGGCCGGAGCGCAAGGCCGCGCGCGATCCCGATGCGCTGGCGCTGCCCACCCGAGAACTGGTGCGGGTAGCGGTTGACGTACTCCGGATTGAGTCCGACCACGTCGAGGAGGTCCTGGACCTTCTGCCGCCGGCTGCCCCTGGGCGCCACCTCGGGGTGGATCTCGTACGGCTCACCGATGATGTCGCCCACCGTCATACGGGGGTTGAGCGAGGTGTACGGGTCCTGGAACACCATCTGGATGTTGCGGCGCACCGCCTTGAGCGCGCGCCCGGACAGCTTCGTGACGTCCTCGCCCTTGTAGCGGATCACCCCGGCCGTGGGCCGCTCCAGGTGGACCAGCATCCTGGCGAGCGTCGACTTGCCGCAGCCCGACTCCCCCACGACGCCGAGCGTCTCGCCCGCCGCCAGATCCAGGTCGACGCCGTCGACCGCCCTGACCGCGCCGACCTGCTTCCTGAAGACGACGCCCCGGGTGAGCGGGTAGTGCTTGTGCAGTCCGCGGACCTCCAGGATCGCCTCAGCCATGGAGCGCCTCCTGCCAGAAGTGGCACGCGCTGCCCCGGCCGTCCGGCACGTCGTACAGCGGCGGCACGTCCGTGCGGCACACGTCGCGGGCCAGCGGGCAGCGCGGGTGGAAGGCGCAGCCGGGCGGGATGTGGGAGAGGTTCGGCGGCAGGCCCTTGATCGCGTACAGCTCCCGGCCCTTCTGGTCGAGGCGCGGGATCGAGGCGAGCAGGCCCTTGGTGTACGGGTGGGCCGGCGCCTTGTAGATGTCGTGCACCGGGGCGCTCTCGACGATCCGCCCCGCGTACATCACGGCGATCCTGTCGGCGACGTCCGCGACGACTCCCAGGTCGTGGGTGATGAGGACGAGCCCCATGGCGAGTTCGCGCTGCAACTCCGCCAGCAGGTCCATGACCTGCGCCTGTACGGTCACGTCGAGCGCCGTGGTCGGCTCGTCCGCGATGATCAGCGAGGGTTCGAGGGCCAGCGCCATGGCGATCATGATGCGCTGGCGCATGCCGCCGGAGAACTGGTGCGGGTACTGCCCGACCCGCTCGCGGGCCGCCGGGATGCGCACCCGGTCCATCAGCTCGACGGCCCTGGTCCTGGCGTCCTTCCTGGACATGCCCCGGTGGACGACGAACATCTCGCCCAGTTGCTCGCCCACGCTGAGGACGGGGTTGAGCGAGGACAGCGCGTCCTGGAAGATCATGGCCATTTCCCGCCCCCTGACCTTCCGGCGCTCGTCCTCCTTGAGCTTCAGCAGGTCGCGGCCCCGGAAGACGATCTCACCGCCCGCGATCCGGCCCGGCGGCATGTCGAGGATGCCCATGACGGCCTGCGCGGTGACGGACTTGCCCGAGCCGGACTCCCCCAGGACGGCGAGCGTCTCGCCCTCGGCGACGGAGCAGGTGACGCCGTTGACGGCCTTGGCGACCCCGTCGCGCGTACGGAACTCCACGTGCAGGTCGCGCACTTCGAGCAGCGCGGGGGGCGGTGCGGGCCGAAGGGGTGTGGCGGGTGTGGCCGTCATCGGGAGGGCTCCTCAGCGCAGCTTCGGGTCGAGGGCGTCGCGCACCGCGTCGCCGAGCATGATGAACGCGAGCACCGTGACCGCGAGCGCGCCCGCCGGCCAGAGCAGCATGTGCGGGGCGTTGCGGACGTACGGCGAGGCGGCGGACAGGTCGATGCCCCAGGACACGGTGGGCGGTTTCAGGCCGACGCCCAGGTACGAGAGGGTCGCCTCCAGCGAGATGTACGTGCCGAGCGCGATGGTCGCGACGACGATGACGGGGGCGACGGCGTTGGGCGTGACGTGCCGCAGCAGCATCCGGGTGTTGCTCGCGCCGAGCGCCCGCGCCGCCTGCACGTAGTCGTTCTGCTTGGCGGTGATGACCGAGCCGCGCGCGATGCGGGCGATCTGCGGCCACCCGAGCAGGACGATGAACCCGATCACCGGCCAGACGGTGGTGCTGGTGACGACGGACAGGAAGACGAGGCCGCCGAGGACGACCGGGATGCCGAAGAAGACGTCGGTGATCCGGGACAGCAGCGCGTCCCAGGCGCCGCCGAAGAAGCCGGCGAGGCCGCCGAGGACGCTGCCGAGCAGGGCGACACCGAGGGTGGCGCAGACGCCGACGGTCACGGAGGTCCTGGCTCCGTAGACCGTGCGCGTGTAGACGTCGCAGCCCTGGCCGTCGAAGCCGAAGGGGTGGCCGGGCCCGGAGCCTTCCTGGGCCCTGGCGAGGTCGCACTGGAGCGGGTTGCCGCTCGCGATGAGGGACGGCCAGAGCGAGATGACGACGAGGAAGGCGATGACGAGGCCGGAGACGACGAAGACGGGGTTGCGGCGCAGGTCGCGCCAGGCGTCGGACCACAGGCTGCGCGGCTTGCCTGCGGGGCCGGCGCCCCGCGGCCCGCCGTCGGGCCGCTTCTCCAGCGTCCCGCCCTCGTCCATGGCGAGGTCCGCACCGCCACCGGCTCCGGCCGCCGAGATCACCGCGTCGGATTCGAAGTGCGGCTCAGGCATAGCGGATCCTCGGGTCGAGTACGGCGTACAGCATGTCGACGAGCAGGTTCGCCAGCAGGAAGACGAGCACCAGGACCGTCACGAACCCGACGACGGTCTGGGAGCTCTGCCGCAGGATGCCCTGGTAGAGCTGGTAGCCGACGCCGTGGATGTTGAAGATCCGCTCGGTGACGATCGCGCCGCCCATCAGCGCGCCCACGTCCGTGCCGATGAAGGTGACGACGGGGATCAGCGAGTTGCGCAGCAGGTGGCGGGAGACCACCCGCCGTCTGGGCAGGCCCTTCGCGACGGCGGTGCGGACGTAGTCGGCGCGGGAGTTCTCGGCGACGGACGTCCTGGTGAGGCGGGTGACGTACGCCAGGGAGACGGAGGCCAGGACGAGGCCCGGGATCAGGAGCTCGTCGAGGGTGGCCTCGGAGGACACGGCCGGCTTGATGACGCCCCACTTCACGCCGAGCAGCAGTTGGAGCAGCAGACCGGTGACGAAGGTCGGGATCGAGATGACGACGAGGGTCATCAGGAGTACGCCGGTGTCCACGGGGCGGCCCCGGCGCAGGCCGGTGAGCACGCCCAGGGTGATGCCGATGACGATCTCGAAGACGATGGCGACGACGGTCAGCCGGATGGTGACGGGGAACGCGCTCGCCATCAGCTCGGTGACCTTCTGCCCGTTGAATGCGGTCCCGAAGTCGCCGCTGAAGACGTTGCCCATGTACGTCGCGTACTGCTGCCACACGGGCTTGTCGAGGCCGAACTCCGCGCGCAGCCGGGCGGCCGTCGCGGGGTCGCACTCGCGGTCGCCGCAGAGGCCGGCGACGGGGTCCCCCATGACGTTGACCATCAGGAAGATGAGCAGGGTGGCGCCGAAGAAGACCGGGATCATCTGCAGCAGACGCCGGATCACATAACGTCCCATGGTGGGCTCCTCAGAAGGGGGCGCCTACTCCCGGCCCGGTGTCAGTCGACCGTGATCTCGTTGTAGACGGGGACGCTGAAGGGGTTGAGGGCCACGTTGGAGATCCGGTCGGAGTAGCCGGCGCTGCCGTTCTGGTACCAGAGCGGGATGGCGGCCATCTGGTCGCGCGCGACCTTCTCGGCCTCCTTGAACTTCTCGACGGCCTTCACGGGGTCGGACTCGGCGTTGGCCTCGTCGACGAGACCGTCGAACTTCTCGTTGGACCACTTGCCGTCGTTGGACGAGGCGTTGGTGTAGTACAGCGGCTGGAGGAAGTTCTGGACCAGCGGGTAGTCCATCTGCCAGCCGGCCCGGAAGGGGCCCGTCATCTTGCGGTCGGTGATCTGGCTGCGGAAGTCGGCGAAGGTGCCGACGGGGTTGCCCGTGCACGCCCGGTCGTTGCCCAGCGCGTTGTTGATGCTGTTGCAGACGGCGTCGACCCATTCGCGGTGGGATCCGGTGTCCGCGTTGAAGGTGATCTTGAGGGTGCCGCCGGGGATGCCGCCGCCCTCGGCGACCAGCTTCTTCGCCTCGGCGGGCTTGTACGCGCACGCGTCGCCGCACAGCGTGTCGTCGAAGCCGCCGTCCGCCTTGAGGACGGGGGACGTCCAGTCCCTGGCGGGGGTGCGGGTCTTCCGGAAGATCGTGTCGGTGATCTGCTGCCGGTTGATGGCCATGGACAGGCCCTTGCGGACCTTCTCCATGCCGTCGGCGTTCCACCGGTCGTCGTAGTACGGGAAGGCGAGGGTCTGGATGATGCCGGCCGGGGCGTTGATGTACCGGTCGCCCAGGTCGGCCCGGACGTTCTTGAGCTGGGAGGCCGGCACGTCGTCGACGAGGTCGAGGTTGCCCGCGGTGAGGGCGGTGTAGGCGGTGTTGTTGTCGGTGAACACCTGGAGGTCCACACCGCCGTTGCGGGCCTTGTCGGGGCCGGGGTACTCCTCCCACTTGCGCATGGTCATCTGGGAGCCCTTGGCGTACGACTCGACGGTGTACGGGCCGTTGCCGACGGGCTTGGCGATCCAGGCGTCGTGGTCGTCGAAGAACGCCCTGGGGAGCGGGGCGAAGGCGGCGTAACCGAGGGTCTCCGGCCAGGTGGAGAACTTCTGGGTGAGCTTGACGGTGAAGGTCCGCGCGTCCTTGACCCGTAGGCCGGAGAGGGTTTCGGCGGTGGCTTCCCCCTTCTCGGGGTGGACCTTGTCGTAGCCCTCGATGTAACCGAAGAAGTAGGCGTTGCGCTGGTTGTTCTTCAGGTGGGCGCCGTAGTTCCAGGCGTCCACGAAGGACTTGGCGGTGACCTTCTCGCCGTTGCTGAACGTCCAGCCGTCCTTGACGGTGACGGTGAAGGTCCGCGCGTCCGTGGTCTCGATCTTCTCGGCGAGCATGTCCCTGGCCTCGCCGGTCTTCGGGTCGTACCGCTTGAGACCGCGGAAGAGCATGTCCAGGACTTTGCCGCCCTGCACCTCGTTGGTGTTCGCCGGCTCCAGCGGGTTCGCCGGATCGCCCCAGGACGAACGCACCACCCCCGACGCGCCGCTGCCGCCGCCGCTGTCACCACCGCCGCATGCCGTCGCCGCGAGGGCGACGGCAACGGCACAGGCCGTCCACTGGGCGAGCGCGGCTCCGCGCATGGAGTCCCTCCTCGGGTCTACAGGTCTCACGTAGCACCCATACCACCGCAGAGCCCCGCATACCGCACGTCAACGGGACCCGTTCGCGCGCCGGGCCCGACCAGGTGTTCCCGCGCACCCGGACAGCCGAAAGCGCCCCGGACCAAGCGGTCCGGGGCGCCCTCGTGGACGTACGACGTGGAGTACTACGCCGCGTGCACGACGTCCTTCTCCTCGGCGAAGTGGCACGCCGACTCGTGCGCGGCCGGGGTTTCCGAGGACTTGAAGCGCTCGGGGACCGCCAGCAGCGGCACCTCCTCCGCGCACTTGTCCTGCGCCTTCCAGCAGCGCGTACGGAACCGGCAGCCGGACGGCGGGTTCGCCGGCGAGGGGACGTCACCGGTGAGGATGATCCGCTCGCGGCCCTCACGGGCCTCCGGGTCGGGCACGGGGACCGCCGACAGCAGCGCCTGGGTGTAGGGGTGCGTCGGGTGGTCGTAGATCTGCGTGTCCGTGCCGATCTCGGCCATCTTGCCGAGGTACATGACGCCGACGCGGTCCGAGATGTGCCGGACGATCGACAGGTCGTGCGCGATGAAGAGGTAGGACAGGTTGAACTCGTCCTGGAGCTTCTCCATCAGGTTGATGACCTGCGCCTGGACGGACACGTCCAGCGCCGACACCGGCTCGTCGCAGATGATGATCTCCGGCTGGAGCGCGAGGCCGCGGGCGATGCCGATGCGCTGGCGCTGGCCGCCGGAGAACTGGTGCGGGTACCGGTTGATGTACTCCGGGTTCAGGCCCACGACGTCCAGGAGCTCCTGCACCTTGCGGCGCCGGTCGCCCTTGGGCGCGACCTCCGGGTGGATGTCGTACGGCTCACCGATGATGTCGCCCACCGTCATACGGGGGTTGAGCGACGTGTACGGGTCCTGGAACACCATCTGGATGTTGCGGCGGACGGCCTTCAGCGCGCGCCCGGACAGCTTGGTGATGTCCTGGCCCTTGTAGAAGACCTCGCCGGCCGTGGCCGTCTCCAGCGTCATCAGGAGCTTCGCGACCGTGGACTTGCCACAGCCGGACTCGCCCACGATGCCGAGCGTCTCGCCCTGGTACAGGTCGAAGGAGATCCCGTCGACGGCCTTGACCGCGCCGATCTGCTTCTTGAACAGGATGCCCTGGGTCAGCGGGAAGTGCTTGACCAGGTTGCGCACCTGGAGGATCGGCTCCCCCCGCTCGACCGGAGCCTCGATCGCCGCCACCGCCTCCTGGGTGGTGGAGGCGTCGACGGTCTCGACCGCGGTGACGTTGGGGGTCGCGTCCACGGCAGCCTCGTCGTTCTTCTTCAGCTCAGCCATGGATCTGCTCCTTCCAGAAGTGGCACGCACTGTGGCGGCCCGGCAGCTCGCCGCCGTCCCGCTCGGTCACCGACAGCAGGGCCGGGACGTCCGTGCGGCAGATGTCCTGCGCCTTGGGGCAGCGCGGGTTGAACGCGCAGCCCGACGGGATCTTCAGCAGGTTGGGCGGCAGACCCTTGATCGCGTAGAGCTCCTGGCCCTTCTGGTCCAGGCGCGGGATCGAGTCCAGCAGACCACGGGTGTACGGGTGCGCGGGGCGCTTGTACAGCTCGTGGACGGGGGCGGTCTCGACGATCCGGCCCGCGTACATGACCGCGATCTTGTCCGCGACGTCGGCGACGACGCCGAGGTCGTGGGTGATCAAAATCAGGCCCATGTTGTACTCGCGCTGGAGCTCCGCGAGCAGGTCCATGACCTGGGCCTGCACGGTCACGTCGAGGGCCGTGGTGGGCTCGTCCGCGATGATCAGGTCCGGCTCCAGGGCCAGCGCCATCGCGATCATGATGCGCTGGCGCATACCGCCGGAGAACTGGTGCGGGTAGTCGTTGACCCGCTCCTTCGCCGCCGGGATGCGCACGCGGTCCATCAGCTCGATGGCCTTGGCCTTGGCGTCCTTCTTGGACAGGCCCTGGTGGACGCGGAACATCTCCGCGAGCTGGTAGCCCACGGTGAGTACGGGGTTCAGCGACGACAGCGCGTCCTGGAAGATCATGGCGATCTTCTGGCCGCGGATCTTGCGCCGCTCCTCGTACCCCATGGTCAGCATGTCCTCGCCGCGGAAGAGGATCTCTCCCTGCGGGATGCGGCCGGGCGGCATGTCGAGGATGCCCATGATGGCCTGCGCCGTCACGGACTTGCCCGAACCCGACTCGCCGAGGACGGCGAGCGTCTCGCCGGCGCTGACGCTGTAGTTGACGCCGTTGACGGCCTTGACGACGCCGTCGCGGGTCTTGAACTCCACGTGCAGGTCACGGACGTCGAGCAGCGGTGCGCCGTTCTCCGTCGAACCTCGGGGGGCGGGAACATCCGCCGTCTTGTCGATGATGGTCATGTACGTACGCCTCCCTCAGCGCAGCTTGGGGTCGAGGGCGTTGCGTACCGCATCGCCGAGCATGATGAAGGCCAGGACCGTGATGGAGACGAAGACCGACGGCACGGTCAGCACGTACGGCGCGTTGCGCAGCTGGTCCGCACCCGCCGAGATGTCGACACCCCACGAGACGGTCGGCTCGGCGAGACCGATGCCCAGGAAGGACAGCGTGGCCTCGGCCGAGATGTAACCGCCCAGCGCGATGGTGGCGACGACGATCACGGGCGCGGCGGCATTGGGCATGATGTGGCGGAGCAGGATGCGGCTCGTGGAGGCCCCGAGCGCCTTGGCCGCCACGACGTAGTCGGCCTGCTTGATGGTGATCACCGAGCCGCGGGCGACACGGGCGATCTGGGTCCAGCCGAGGAAGGCCAGCGCGAAGATCACGACCCAGGTGTCACGGACCTCGAAGGAGGTCAGCACCACCATCGCGCCGAGGATGAAGGGAACGCCGAAGAAGACGTCGGTGATCCGGGAGAGGATCGTGTCGAGCCAACCGCCGAAGTAACCGGCGAGCATGCCGATGATCCCGCCGAAAACGGTGACGAGCAGTGTGACCACGACACCGACGGCGATCGAAGCGCGGGCGCCGTAGATGACACGCGCGTAGATCGAACGCCCCTGGACGTCGTAACCGAACCAGTCGTCGGCGAAGACGTGGCTCCAGTTCGGGTGCTGCAGGTAGTGCTTGGCCAGGTCCGCGTGGCGCGGGTCGGCGCTGGTGAACAGACCGGGGAAGAAGGTCATGACCAGCAGCACGACGATCAGGAACGCGGAAACCACGAACAGCGGGTTGCGCCGCAGTTCGTGCCAGGCGTCCGACCAGAGGCTGCGCGGCTTCTCGGCCTTGGAAGCGTTCGCGGCCTTGGCCTGGGCGTCGACGGCGTCCAGCGCCTCGTCCTTGACGGTGGCTTCGAGTGCGTCAGGCATAACGGATCCTCGGGTCCAGGACCGCGTAGAGCAGGTCGACGAGCAGGCTGGCGACGAGATAGACCACGACGATGAGCGTGACGATGCCCACGACCGTGGAGCCCTCGCGCGACTTCAGCGCCCCGAAGACGGCGTTGCCGACGCCCTGGACGTTGAAGATGCCCTCCGTGACGACTGCTCCGCCCATGAGGGCGCCGATGTCGGTACCGAGGAAGGTGACCACCGGGATCAGGGAGTTGCGCATGAGGTGGACGCCCACGATGCGGCGGCGGGGCAGACCCTTCGCCACCGCCGTGCGCATGTAGTCGGAGCGGAGGTTCTCCGCGACCGAGGTACGCGTGAGGCGTGCGACGTACGCGAGGGACAGCGAGCCGAGGACCGCCGCCGGCAGCAGCAACTCGCTGGAGTCCGCCACCGCGCTGACGTTCGGCTCGACCCAGCCGAGCTGGTGGGCGAAGAAGTACTGGGCGAGGAAGCCGAGTACGAAGGACGGGACGGAGATCAGCAGCAGCGTCAGCAGCAGCAGTCCGCGGTCCCTGAGGGTGTCGGCCTTCAGACCGGCGAACACGCCCATGGAGATGCCGACGATCGCGGTGAAGGCGAAGGCGAACAGGGCCAGTCGGATCGTGATCGGGAATGCGTCCGAGATGATGTCGGCGACGGGCCGGCCGCTGGCGATCTGCGTACCGAAGTCGCCCTGGAACAGGTTGCCCAGGTAGTTCGCGTACTGGTGCCAGAGGGGGAGATCGAGCCCGAGGTCCTTCTTCATCTGTGCGATCTGCGCCGGGTCAACGGTCTGTTCGCCGGCGAGCGCGCGCACGGGATCGCCGGGCAGCGCGTACATCATGGCGAAGACGAGCAAGGTTGACCCGATGAAGACCGGGATCATCTGGAGCAGTCGCCGCGCGACATAACGCCCCATGTTTGCCTCCGTGTGGATAACTGCGGCACGGGGGCCGCTCCCTTTTGGTCAGGGAGCGGCCCCCGGGCCTACCGCCAATGCGGTGGCGGGTAATGGCCGAGTGGGGTTGGCCCGCAGGCTGGTTACTTGGTGACGGTCACGCCGGTGATCTCGAAGTCACCGTGGAAGTCGACCTTCACGTTGTCGACCGCCTTCGAGTGGCCACCGTTGATGCGGTACTGCCACAGCGGGATGGCCGGCATCTTGTCCAGCAGCATCTTCTCGGCCTCCTGGTAGAGCTTCACGCTCTCTTCCAGGGACTTGGCGTTGTCGCCCTTCTTGAACGCGGCGTCGATCTTCTTGTCGGAGAATCGACCGTTGTTCGCCTCGGCGGTGGTGCCGTACAGCTCGCGCATGAAGTTGACGTTCACCGGGTAGTCCGCCACCCAGCCGCCGCGGTAGAAGCCCTTGACCTGGTCGTTGTCACGGGCTTCCAGGTCGGTCTGGAAGTCGGGCTTGGCGTCCGGCACGCAGTCGACGCCCGTGGCGTTGCGGATCGACTCGCAGACGGCCGTGATCCACTCCTTGTGGCCACCGTCGGCGTTGTACTGGATCGTCATCTTGTTGCCGGGGACGCCGCCGCCCTCGGTGACGAGCTTCTTGGCCTTGGCCGGGTCGAACTTGAACACGTCGGTGTCCAGGACCTGGTTGCCCTCGACGCCCTTCGGCGTGAAGCTCGTGGCCGGCGTACGGGTGCCGTTGAGCACCGTCTTGGTGATCGTCTCGCGGTCGATCGCCATCGACAGACCCTGCAGGACCTTCGGGTCGATGTCCTTGAAGGTCTTGCTGTAGAACGCCGGGACGAGCGACTGGATGGCCGCGTACTCCTGGTCGATCGCGCGGTCGCCGAGGTCCTTCTTGTACTTCGGCAGGTCACGCGGGCCGACCTGACGGATCATGTCCAGGTTGCCGGAGAGGAGGTCCTGGTACGCGGCCTCGACGGTCGCGTAGTTCTTGAACAGGACACCCTTGTTCTGGGCCTTGTTCGGACCCTGGTAGTCCGGGTTGGCCTTGACCTGGATGAGCTTCTTGTGGTCCCACTTCTCGAAGGTGTAGGGGCCGTTGCCGATGGGCTTCTGGCCGAACGCCTTCGGGTCGGCGTAGAACGCCTTGGGCAGCGGGGCCCAGGTCGTGTAGCCGAGCTTGTAGTTGAAGTACGGAACCGGCTTCGTCAGCTCGATCGTGAACGTGGTGTCGTCCACGGCCTTCAGGCCGGACATCTTGTCGGCCTTGGGCTCACCCTTGGCCGGGTGGACGTCCTCGTAGCCCTTGATGTCCTCGAACCAGAACGCGTTCTGCTGCTTGTTCTTGGTGTTGGCGTACCAGTTCCAGGCGTTGATGTACGACTCGGAAGTGACGGCCTCGCCGTTGTGGAACTTCCAGCCCTTCTTGAGCTTGACCGTCCACGTCTTCGAGTCCTTGGTCTCGACCGACTCGGCGTTCGTGTAGACGATCTCGCCGTTGGCGTCGAAGTCGAGCAGCTGCGTGAACAGCGACTGGATGACGTAGCTGCCGAGCGACTCGTTCGTGTCGGCCGGAATCAGCGGCTTCTGCGGCTCGCCGACGTCGATCGAGACATAGCCTGCCGGCTTGCCCTTTTCCTTGGCCTCGGTGTCGCCGCTGTCCGAGCCACCGCACGCCGTTGCCGACAGAGCCACGACTATCGCACCTGCGACCCACTTGGCGCTCTTGGCACCGCGCATGGGTTCCTCCTCATGAGTCCACTGATCACTACAAGAGGGGTACGCAGACAGTCGCCGACACCCCTGACGGCGATGAGTCGCATGTACCCCGAGTGTGCTCGTGAGTCGGCACTCCCCACAGTGCGTGACCCATTGACCCGAGCTCAATGGAGCCAACTATTAAGTAACACCGAGCCGTAAACCACACTTAAAGGGTCTCGGTTTGACAACATCGACCGGGCGCACCAGCCCGAAATCCGGACAAAGTGATCACAGACAGACACCCGCGAAACGGACTGTTAACGCAGCTTCCGGAGAGCGGTGACCGGTATCCGGACACTCGTCTCAGAAAATGCGGTTGACGACCGACGCGCAGGGTGTCACGCCGAGCCAAGATCCCCAAACGCCGGAAGGCCGGCTCCCGCGACCCCACAGGGGGCGGGAACCGGCCTTCGGAACGCGCTCAGTCGGCCGCGTGGGCCTTCCGGGTCGGTCCGGGGCGGTCCGGGTCAGCGCTTGGCGCGCGAAGCCGTACGGCCGCGCTCCTTCTGGTCCAGGACGACCTTGCGGATGCGCACGGTCTCCGGGGTGACCTCGATGCACTCGTCGTCGCGGCAGAACTCCAGCGACTGCTCCAGCGAGAGCCTGCGCGGCGGCACGACGTTCTCCGTGTTGTCCGCGGAAGCCGCACGCATGTTGGTGAGCTTCTTCTCCTTGGTGATGTTCACGTCCATGTCGTCGGAACGCGAGTTCTCACCGATGATCATGCCTTCGTAGACCTCGGTGCCGGCCTCGACGAAGATGACACCCCGCTCCTGGAGGTTGATCATCGCGAACGGCGTCACGGAGCCCGAGCGGTCCGCGACCAGCGAGCCGTTGTTACGGGTGCGCAGCTCGCCGAACCACGGCTCGTGGCCCTCGAAGATGGAGTGCGCGATGCCGGTGCCGCGGGTCTGCGTCAGGAACTCCGTACGGAAGCCGATGAGGCCGCGGGACGGGACGATCCACTCCATGCGGATCCAGCCCGAACCGTGGTTCGTCATGGTCTCCATGCGGCCCTTGCGGGTCGCCATGAGCTGGGTGATGGCACCGAGGTGCTCCTCGGGGGAGTCGATCGTCATGCGCTCGATCGGCTCGTACTTCTTGCCGTCGACCATCTTCACGACGACCTCGGGCTTGCCGACGGTCAGCTCGAAGCCCTCGCGGCGCATCTGCTCGACCAGGATCGCCAGCGCGAGCTCGCCGCGGCCCTGGACCTCCCAGGCGTCGGGGCGCTCGGTGTCGAGGACGCGGAGCGAGACGTTGCCGATGAGCTCCTTGTCCAGGCGGTCCTTCACCTGGCGGGCGGTGACCTTGTGGCCCTTGCCGCCCTTGCCGACCAGCGGCGAGGTGTTCGTGCCGATGGTCATGGAGATCGCGGGCTCGTCGACCGTGATGAGCGGCAGGGCGATCGGGTTCTCGGGGTCGGCGAGGGTCTCACCGATCATGATGTCCGGGATACCGGCGATGGCGCAGATGTCGCCCGGGCCCGCCTTCTCGGCCGGCTTGCGGGTGAGCGCCTCGGTCATCAGGAGCTCGGTGATGCGGACGTTGGACATCGTCCCGTCACGCTTGATCCACGTGACCGTCTGGCCCTTGCGCAGCTCGCCCTGCTCGACGCGGCACAGCGCGATACGGCCGAGGAAGTTGTCGGCGTCGAGGTTGGTGACGTGGGCCTGGAGGGGGGCCTGCTCGTCGTACTCGGGGGCCGGCACGTGCGCCAGGATGGTGGAGAAGAACGGCTCCAGGTTCTCGCTGTCGGCGGGGACGGTGCCGTCCTCCGGCTTGGTCAGCGAGGCGACGCCGTCACGGGCGCAGGCGTAGACGATCGGGAACTCGATCTGCTCCTCGTCCGCGTCGAGGTCCAGGAACAGGTCGTACGTCTCGTTGACGACCTCGTCGATCCGGGAGTCGGGGCGGTCCGTCTTGTTGATGCAGAGGATGACGGGCATCTTCGCCTGGAGCGCCTTGCGGAGCACGAAGCGCGTCTGCGGCAGCGGGCCCTCGGAGGCGTCGACGAGCAGGACGACCGCGTCGACCATCGACAGGCCGCGCTCGACCTCACCACCGAAGTCGGCGTGGCCGGGGGTGTCGATGATGTTGATGGTGATGACGTCGCCGCCATCCTTGGGGTGGTACTTGACGGCCGTGTTCTTGGCCAGGATCGTGATGCCCTTCTCACGCTCCAGGTCGTTCGAGTCCATCATGCGGTCGTCGAGGCTCTCGGCGGCGTGCGCGGCGAAGGCGCCCGCCTGCTTGAGCATGGCGTCGACCAGGGTGGTCTTGCCGTGGTCGACGTGGGCGACGATGGCTACGTTACGGATGTCGTGGCGCGTGGGCATGGGTGAGTTGCGCTTCTCTCGATCGTGGGATCGGGCGTCGTATTCGGTTCGTTTCCTCATACGCCCGCCGGGCGGTCGCGCCACGGCTACCCCCCATGGTACGGGGAGTGAGCCGCGCGGGCTTCCCGGGCGATCGGTACCGGGCCCGCGGCAGGGCTCCGGGAGGCCGGAGGAGCCGTGGCGGGGAGGGTGTGCGGGCCGTGCGTGCGGGGGTGGGGGGACGGAGCTGTGCCGGGTCAAGGGGCACACAGCACCTTGCCCGCCGGGGCACCGGCGGGCAAGGGACTTGAGCCAATCCTGAGGGTTCCGACCTGCTAGTTCTTCTCCCGCCCGGCGGTTTCGGCCTTCTTGAAGCCGATGTCCTGATACCGGGGCGCCGCGAAGCCGAACGCACCGGCGTTGACGAGGTCCGGCTTGACCGCCACGAGTTCCGGCCGCTGGAAGAGCGGGATCGAACCGGCCGCCGCCCAGATCCGGGCGTCGGCCCGTTTCACCAGGTCGCGGGCCGCCTTCTCGTCCAGTTCCGTCATGGCCTGGTCGAAGAGCTGGTCGATGTGGTCGGTGCCGACGCGCGTGTAGTTCTGCTCCACGACGAGCGAGCCGTCGGCGGCCGGTTCCGGCTTCGCGAAGATGGGGCGGGCGTCGGTCGCCGGGTAGGCGGTGGCGGGCCAGGAGTAGAGGGCGAGGTCGTAGTCGCCGGACGCGATGTGGTCCTTGAAGTAGCTGTCGTCGGAGACCTTGACCATGTCGGTGCGTACGCCGACCTTCTCCAGCATCGCCGAGATCTTCTCGCCGACGGTGCGCAGCGACTCGGAGCCGGGGCCGGAGGGGAGCACGAAACGCAAGGTCAGTGCCTTGCCGTCCTTGCCGAGCGGTCCACGTGCGGCGTCCTTGGCGCGGGGGGCGGCAGTGCCCTGCGGGGCGTAGGCGCCGGCGACGCCGCCCTTCTCCTTGCCGTCCGCGCTGTCCTCGGCGCGGGCGCCGGCCGCCTTGTCCCCGGCGCTGATGAAACGTGCCTGCATGCGAAGCGCCCGGCCCTGGAGCGCCGCGTCGGGAGCCGGGGCCAGGATGTACGCGCCGGCTTCCGCGTCGCGGGGGCGGCGGCCGGGCTTGGAGTCGCCGTCTCCGACGATGTACATGCCCTCGTCGGCTCCGCTTTCCTTGTTCTTCTCCTTCTTTTCGGCCGCGCTGCCCGCCTTGGCGCCGTCGGACGTGCGCCCGGCCGTCGCCCCGCCCGGCTTCCAGCCGGCGTCGGCGAGCAGCGCCTGGGCGGCCTGGGTGTCCTGGTCGCCGAGTGCGCCGCTGCTGTCGGCGTACGCGTCCTGGCCGGCCAGGGCGAGGTGGCTGCCGAGGGGGTGGGCGGGCAGGCCGAGCGGTTTGAGTACGGACTCGGCGAGCGCGCGGCGGTCGATCGCGCGGGCCACAGCGCGGCGTACCCGGTCGTCGGTGAGCGGGCCGGAGGTGCCGTTCAGGGCGAGCTGCGTGTAGGCCGGTTCGAGGGACTTGCGGACGACGAAGCCGCGCAGCGCCCGCTGTTCTTCGGCGTACTTCCTGACGGCCTCGCGGGACTTCCTGCGGGCCTCGCCCTCGGCTTCGGCGAGTTCTTCGGAGGAGCCGTGGGCCAGTGCCCAGGATCTGAGGGCGGAGGCGGGCGTGTCGGCGGCGCCGGGGCCGTGGTTCAGCGGCCGGCCCTTGGCTCCCGTGTCCTTGGCCGCCAGGGCGACTCGGTCGGCGGTGCCGCGCCCGATGTCGGCGATGTCGAGCTCTCCCGCGGCGAGCGCGGCGGTGCGCCGGTCGCGCGTCACCGTGCGGAAGACGAGGGTGTCGAGCTTCGAGGGCTGTCCCCACCAGCGGGGATTGCGTTCGAGTGTGGTCTTCCCTGCCGTACGGTCGAGTTCCTTGAGGGTGAAGGGGCCCGCCGTCGCCTTCAGCCTGGACCGGGCCCCGTCGTTGAACGAGTTGGGGCTGCCCATCACGTCCTTCGGGTAGAGCGGGGTGAAGAGGGAGCGCCAGTCGGCGTAGGGCTTGGCGAAGGTGACCCGGACCTCCAGGTCGCTGGCGCCGCGCTCGATCTTCTCGATCCGCTCGTACCCGGCGTTGCGGGCGGTCCAGTACGCCGTGTCCCGGCCGTTGAGCGCGCGCCACTGCGCCACGAAGTCGGGCGCGCCGATCTCCCTGCCGTCGCTCCACACCGCCTGCTGGTTCATTTTGTAGAGGACCACCTGCCGGGGTTCGCGCTCGACGATCTCGGCGGATTCCAGGTAGTCGGGGTTGCGCTGGGGGCGGCCGCGCGTGTCGAGGGTGAACAGCGAGGGCAGCACGGCGCCTGCGACGCGCGCGGTGGAGGCGTCGGCGTCGGCCTGGAAGGCGTTCAGCGTGGCGGGCGTCGTGTCGACGGCCCAGCGCACCGTGCCCCCGTCGGCGACCTGGTCGCGCCCGGCCGGGGCGATGTCCTGGGGGACGGTCACCCCCCGCGTCTCCTCGTCGCCCGACGAGCAGCCCGCCAGGGCGGGCAGCCCGAGCACCCCGGCGGTGACGAGCGCGAGACAGCGGGCCGCTCGTGCCCGCTGGGGCCTGCGGCGGGATGCCCTCCCGCGTGGGACGCCGACGTGGGACATGGCTGGTACCTCCAGGGCCGGCCCGGCCCACCCCCTGTCGGAATGAGCCCGGTTTTTCACTTTTGGCGGCATATGATGGTGATCACATCAACTACCGCTCCACTGAAAAGGACCCCGCGCGTGAGCCGTCGGCGACACGGCGGCGCAGCGCTCGAACCCCACCCGTGCGGCCCAACAGAAGGGGGCGCACGAGGGGCCGCGCGCCGAGAATCGCTGCACATCCCTTCACAAATGGGGATGTGACGCGCGACACTCGCAGGCGCATGAGCGTCACCACGCGCCACCGTGGAAATGAGGGCACCACATGTCCCTGCAAGACGACCTGGCAGCGGTGCAGCGCTGCCTCGACAACCTGGTCCAGTCGGTCGAACGGCTGGAGCAGCAGGTCGGCGGCGGCAGCCTGGAGATCAGGCGGGTTCGCACGGACGCCGGCCACCTCCGCGAGAGCCTCGCCCTGCTGAGCGCCGCCGCTCCCACCCTGCGCCGCCCCGACGCCCGTCCCGATCTGGTCTCCATCTCGGACGACCCGTACAACAGCGCGCTGTGGACCGACTCGGACGACGAGGGCCTCGGCGCCCACGACCGGCACGCGCCCTAGCCCGTACGCACCGCCCCGGCCCCGTCCTGTCCCGACAGCCCGCTCCATACGGAGTCCTCGTTGGCCACTGGCACAGAACCCCAGCCCCGCGCGGGCGTCCACGACGCCTCGCGCGCCGCGATCGCGGCCCGCCATCTGCGTACGGACCGCTGGTGGCTGGCGCCCGCGGCGACCGCCGCCGGGCTGCTCGCCTTCATCGTCTACTCGACCTGGCGGGCCTTCGCGAACGCCGACTACTACGCCGCGCCCTACGTCTCGCCGTTCTACTCGCCGTGCCTGGCGGAGAACTGCGTACCGATGAAGGGCGGCCCCAACTGGGAGATCTTCGGCAGCTGGTGGGGGCTGTCCCCCGCCCTGCTGATCCTGATCTTCCCGCTCGGCTTCCGGCTGACCTGTTACTACTACCGCAAGGCGTACTACCGGGGCTTCTGGGCCTCGCCCCCGGCGTGCGCGGTCGCCGAACCGCACCGGACGTACACCGGCGAGACCCGCTTCCCGCTGATCCTCCAGAACATCCACCGGTACTTCTTCTACGCCGCTCTCCCCGTCGCCGGGATCCTCACGTACGACACCGTGCTCGCCTTCCGCGACGAGCGGTACGCCTGGGGACACATGGGACTCGGCACGCTGATCTTCGTGGTAAACATCGTGCTGATCTGGGCGTACACCTTCTCCTGCCACTCCTGCCGGCACATCGTCGGCGGCCGGCTCAAGCACTTCTCCGAGCACCCGGTGCGCTACCGGCTCTGGGGCTGGGTGGGCAGGCTCAACGCCCGCCACATGCAGCTCGCCTGGGCCTCGCTGATCAGCGTCGCCCTCGCCGACTTCTACGTGTACCTGCTGGCGTCCGGCGCCTTCGACGACCCGCGGCTGTTCTGACGACTGAATGAAGGGTGATCGATGACGCAGCTCGAACGGCAGGGGTGGGACGTCGTCGTGGTCGGCGCGGGCGGCGCCGGACTGCGGGCCGCCATCGAGGCGCGGGAGCAGGGGGCCCGTACCGCGGTCATCTGCAAGTCGCTCTTCGGCAAGGCGCACACGGTGATGGCCGAGGGCGGCATCGCCGCGTCCATGGGCAACGTGAACTCCGGCGACAACTGGCAGGTCCACTTCCGCGACACCATGCGCGGCGGCAAGTTCCTGAACCAGTGGCGGATGGCGGAGCTGCACGCGCGTGAGGCGCCCGACCGGGTGTGGGAGCTGGAGACGTGGGGGGCGCTGTTCGACCGCACCCCGGACGGCAGGATTTCCCAGCGCAACTTCGGCGGGCACGAGTACCCGCGACTCGCGCACGTGGGCGACCGGACCGGCCTGGAGCTGATCCGTACGCTCCAGCAGAAGATCGTCGCGCTCCAGCAGGAGGACTTCCGCGAGTACGGCGACTACGAGGCCCGGCTCAAGGTCTTCCAGGAGTGCACGGTCACCCGCGTCCTGAAGGACGCGGACGACCGGGTCGCCGGGACCTTCTGCTACGAGCGCGAGTCCGGCCGCTTCTTCGTCCTGGAGGCGCCGGCCGTGGTGCTGGCCACCGGCGGTATCGGCAAGTCCTTCAAGGTGACCTCGAACTCGTGGGAGTACACCGGCGACGGCCACGCGCTGGCGCTGCTCGCCGGGGCGCCGCTGCTCAACATGGAGTTCGTGCAGTTCCACCCCACCGGGATGGTCTGGCCGCCGTCCGTGAAGGGCATCCTCGTCACCGAGTCGGTGCGCGGCGACGGCGGCGTGCTGCGCAACTCCGACGGCAAACGGTTCATGTTCGACTACATCCCGGACGTGTTCAAGGAGAAGTACGCGCAGTCCGAGGAGGAGGGCGACCGCTGGTACGAGGACCCCGACAACAACCGGCGTCCCCCCGAGCTGCTCCCCCGCGACGAGGTCGCGCGCGCCATCAACTCCGAGGTCAAGGCGGGGCGCGGCTCGCCGCACGGCGGGGTCTTCCTCGACGTGTCGACGCGCATGCCGGCCGACACGATCCGGCGCAGGCTGCCGTCGATGTACCACCAGTTCAAGGAGCTGGCGGACGTCGACATCACCGCCGAGGCGATGGAGGTCGGTCCGACCTGCCACTACGTGATGGGCGGCGTCGCCGTCGACTCCGACACGGCGGCGACCCGCGGCGTCCCCGGGCTGTACGCGGCGGGCGAGGTGGCCGGCGGCATGCACGGCTCCAACCGGCTCGGCGGCAACTCGCTCTCCGACCTGCTGGTCTTCGGCCGCAGGGCCGGGCTGCACGCCGCGCAGTACGCCGTCGGGTTCGGCGGGGGGACCGCCCGCCCCCGGCCGGACGGCGCCCAGGTGGACGCGGCGGCGGCCGAGGCGCTGCGCCCCTTCAGCGCCGAGGGCCCGGAACCCGGCGGCCCGGACGGGCACCCGCCGGAGAACCCCTACACCCTCCACCAGGAGCTCCAGCAGACGATGAACGACCTGGTCGGCATCATCCGGCGCGAGCCGGAGATGAAGCAGGCCCTGGAGAGGCTGGCGGCCCTCAGCCTGCGGGCGCAGCGGGCCGGGGTCGAGGGCCATAGGCAGTTCAACCCGGGCTGGCACCTCGCGCTCGACCTGCGGAACATGCTGCTGGTCAGCGAGTGCGTCGCACGGGCGGCCCTGGAGCGCACCGAGAGCCGCGGCGGCCACACCCGTGAGGACTGCCCCGGCATGGAGCGGGAATGGCGCCGGGTCAACCTGCTGTGCCGGCTGGCCGACGGCTCGAACGGGCCGGCGCCGGCCGGTGGGCGGACTCCGGGCCGGATCACGCTCGTACGGGAGACCACCGAACCCATCCGCCCCGACCTGCTCGGCCTGTTCGAGAAGGAAGAGCTGGTCAAGTACCTCGCCGAAGAGGAGCTCCACTGATGAGCAGCTACACGGCGGCCTTCAGGGTCTGGCGCGGCGACGCGGAGGGCGGCGGGCTGAAGGACTTCGAGGTGGAGGTGAACGACGGGGAGGTCGTCCTCGACATCATCCACCGGCTCCAGGCGACGCAGGCGTCGGACCTCGCGGTGCGCTGGAACTGCAAGGCGGGCAAGTGCGGTTCGTGCAGCGCGGAGATCAACGGGCGGCCGCGGCTGCTGTGCATGACGCGGATGTCCGTCTTCTCGCGCGAGGAGACGATCACGGTGACGCCGCTGCGGGCGTTCCCCGTCGTACGGGACCTGGTGACGGACGTGTCGTTCAACTACGCGAAGGCGCGGGAGGTGCCCGCGTTCGTACCGCCGCCGGGGGTCGCGCCGGGTGACTACCGGATGCGGCAGATGGATGTGGAACGCCCCCAGGAGTTCCGCAAGTGCATCGAGTGCTTCCTGTGCCAGAACACCTGTCACGTGGTGCGCGACCACGAGGAGAACAAGGAGTCCTTCGCGGGTCCCAGGTTCCTGATGCGGATCGCGGAGCTCGACATGCATCCGCTGGACGCGGCGGCCGGGGCCGGCGTCGACCGCAAGAAGACCGCGCAGGACGAGCACGGGCTCGGCTACTGCAACATCACCAAGTGCTGCACGGAGGTCTGCCCGGAGAACATCAAGATCACGGACAACGCGCTGATCCCGCTGAAGGAACGCGCGGTCGACCGCAAGTACGACCCGCTGGTCTGGCTCGGCTCCAAGATCTTCCGGCGTACGGAATAGCGGCCCGGCGTCCCGCGGTTCCCCTGACGCACGCGCGTCGGCAGCCGGCGCGCACCGACGCACGAGACAACGGGGACCGTACGCATGTGGAACGGTGACGCACTCGATCTGGACGCCTATCTGGCACACCTGGGGTACGAGGGGGACCGCTCCCCCACCCTGGAGACGCTGCGCGCACTGCACCGCGCGCACGTGCTGAACGTGCGGTGGGACAACCTCGACGCGGTGCTGCGCCAGGACGTGCCGCTCGATCTCGCCGCGCTCCAGGGCAAGATGATCGGCAACCCGCGCGGCGGGTACTGCTTCGAGCACGCCTCCCTGTTCGCCGCCGCCCTGGAACGCCTCGGCTTCACGTTCTTCGCGGTGCTCGGCCGGATCCGGATGGGCGTACCGAAGATGCTGCCCACCACGCACGCCATGCTGGTCGTCGACCTCGACGGGCGGCGGTGGCTGTGCGACATCGGTTTCGGGGCGAGCCCGCTGGAGCCGATCGAGATGACGGACGGGGGGACCGAGACGACGGACGGCGTGTGGGCGTACCGGCTGCGGCGCGGCGAGGTGACGCCGGGCGCGGACGGGTGGACGCTCTACCAGCCGACGGCGGGCGCGGAGGGGGAGCGCGACGACACCGGTGACGGGTGGATGGCGCGGCACACCTTCACGCTCGACCCGCAGTACCCCGTCGACTTCGCGATGGCCAACCACTTCATCGCCACGAGTGCGCACTCTCCCTTCAGCTACCGGCCGTTCGTCCAGCGGGTGCACCCGGACCGCCTGCACCTGCTGGACAACCGCGAACTCGTCACCTCACGGCCGGGCGCGAAGCCGGAGGTGCGGGAGCTGGAGCCGCAGGAGGTGCCGAAGGTCCTGTCGGACGTGTTCGGCATCGACCTGACGCCGGACGACGCGGCGCTGCTCGTGACGAAGCTGACCTGAGCTCCGGGGGCCGCGCCGCGCCGGGGCCCGCTGTCCGACGGCCCCGGCGTCCGGTCGCGGGCCGGGCAAGGGGCACATAACCTCGCAAACGTGACGCGAACAGCCGCCGCCAGGGTCCTCCTCAGCACGCTGCTGACCGCATGGTGTCTCGCCCTGCCCGTCACCGGGCCCGCCCACGCCGAGGACCCCATCGGCCTCTCCCGCCAGGGCCAGATCACGGACCGGGTCGGCGCGCTCGGTGCTCGGACGAACGCCGTCGAGTCCGCTCTGGACCGGCTCTACGACACCCGCCGCGTCCAGCTGTTCGTCGCGTACGTCCGCGACTTCTCCGGCAGGTCCCCGCAGAGCTGGGCCGACGACACCGCCGAGCGCAACGGGCTCGGCCGCGACGACGCGCTGCTCGCCGTCGCCACCCACGACCGGCAGTACGCCTACTCCGTCGACCAGGACTCGCGCCTGACCGACGCCGAACTCGACGACGTGGCACGGACCGCCATCGAGCCCGCGCTGCGGCAGAACGACTGGGCCGGCGCGGCGATCGGCGCGGCGGACGGGTACGCCGCCGTGCTCGCCGGGCGGCCCGTCCCGGTGCCGGACATCACCCCGGGGCCGCCCGACCCCGGCGGTGGTCCGGACGACGGTGCGAGCGGGGCGGGCGACCTGGTGCTGCCGGTGGTGGTCGTCGGCGCGGCCGGTGCGCTGGCGGCGTACTCGTACGCCCGCCGCCGCCGGCGCGCGAGCACCCGCACCACACCCGCCCGCACGGCCCAGGACGCCCCAGAAGCACCGACGCCGCTGCCGGATCTCGACGCGCGGGCCGGGCGGGAGCTCGTCGCGGCCGACGACGCCGTGCACACCAGCGAGGAGGAACTGGGCTTCGCCGCCGCCCAGTTCGGCGAGGAGGCGGCCCGGCCCTTCGCCGACGCGCTCGCGTACGCGAAGAGCGAACTGGCCGTCGCCTTCCGGTTGCGGCAGCAGCTCGACGACGCCCACCCCGAGGACGACGCCACGCGCCGCCGCATGCTGGAGGAGATCATCGCCCGCTGCGCCGGAGCCGACCGCCGCCTCGACGCCGAGTCCGAGTCCTTCGACCGGCTGCGGGACCTGGAGCGGAACGCGCCGCGGGCGCTCGCCGCCACCGAGGCGGCCTTCCGCGAACTCGTCGGCCGTACGAGCACGGCCGAGGCGATGCTGACCGCCATGCGGCAGCGGTACGCCGACTCGGCCGCCGCGCCCGTCACGGGCCACGCCGCTCGGGCGAAGGACCGGCTCGCCTTCGCGACCACCAGCCTCACGGAGGCCCGGCAGGCCGTCGACGCGGGCGACACCGGGAAGGCGGCCGTGTTCGTACGGGCGGCCGAGGGCGCCGTCGGCCAGGCCGCCACGCTCGTCGACGCCGTCGACCGCCGGGCGCGCGAACTGGCCGAGGCGGCCGGCAAGCTCCCGGGGGCGCTGACGGAGACGGAGACCGACCTGGCCGACGCGCGCGGCCTCCTGGAGGCCGGGGGCGCGACGGCGGACCTGCACGGGCGGATCGCCCGCGCCCGGGCGGTCGTCGACGACGTGCAGCGGGAGAAGCAGTCGGGGCGCTACGACCCGATCGACGCCCTGCGCCGCGTGGAGGAGGCCGACGCCGTGCTCGACGAGGCCCTGGCGGGGGCGCGCGAGCGGGAGTCGGCGGGACGACGGGCCCGCGCGCTGCTCGACCGGGCCACGCTCGCCGCCCGCTCCACGACCGGCGCCGCCGCCGACTACATCGCGACGAACCGGGGCGCGGTCGGCAGCCCGGCCCGCACCCGCCTCGCCGAGGCGCAGCGCCACCTCGAACGTTCGGCGGCAGCCGCGGCGACCGACGCCCCGGAAGCGCTGGCCGAGGCCCAGCGGGCGGACGCGCTGGGCCGGCAGGCGCAGACGCTGGCCGAGCAGGACGTGCGGGAGTACGCCGACGGGTTCGACAGCGGCTTCCCGGACTTCGGCGGCGGGATCGCGGGCGGTTCGGGCGGCGGGGGCCTGAGCGGGGCCGTGCTCGGCGGCATCCTGCTCGGCGGTGTGCTGGGCGGCGGCCGGACCGGCGGCTTCGGCGGCGGCATGGGCGGCGGCTTCGGCGGCGGCGGCGGCTTCGGCCGCGGTCCCGGCAGCTTCGGCGGCGGCGGCACGCGGGGGCGCAGAGGCGGCGGCGGACGGTTCTGACCGTACGGACCGGCCGCCGGGCAGGCGCAAGGGCATCCGAGAACGTCAAGGAGACGCGCATGACGAAGCAGACCATCCTCGGCCGCGTGACCCAGCTCGCGAGGGCGAACATCCACGCCCTCCTCGACCAGGCCGAGGACCCGCAGGACATGCTCGACCAGCTGATCCGCGACTACACCGCCAACATCTCCGAGGCGGAGGAGGCCGTGGCGACCACGATCGGCAATCTGCGGCTCCTGGAGCTGGATTACGAGGAGGACGTGGAGGCGGCCAGGGAGTGGGGCGTCAAGGCGCTCGCCGCCAGCAGGAAGGCCGACGAACTGCGCGGTTCGGGACCGGCGGCGGAGGCCGACCGGTTCGACGGCCTCGCGAAGGTCGCGCTCCAGCGACAGCTCCGCGCCGAGAAGGAGGCGAAGGCGGCCGAGCCGGTCATCGCGGCGCAGACGGAGGTCGTCGACAAACTGAAGGCCGGTCTGGTGCAGATGAGGACGAAGCTGACGGAGCTGACGTCCAAGCGCGACGAACTGGTGGCGCGGTCGAAGTCCGCGCAGGCGCAGAACCGGATGCTGGACGCGGTGAAGAGCATCGACGTCCTCGATCCGACCAGCGAGCTGAGCCGCTTCGAGGACAAGGTGCGCCGTGAGGAGGCGCGGGCCCTGGGCAAGCAGGAGCTGGCCGCCTCGTCACTGGACGCGCAGTTCGAGGAGTTGGAGAACCTGGGGGACGAGGCGGAGATCGAGGCGAGGCTGGCGGCCATGAAAACCCCGTGAGCACCGGCCGGGAGGGGCGTGCGGACCCGGCCGCGCGGCTCGTGGCCGGGTTCCCCGCCCCGGCCCCGGCCGCGACAGCCGGGACCGGTCCCCGTCCGTCCCGGACGGACCGTCAGAACAAACTCAGCAACTGGTCGAAGCTGAGTTCCTCCTTCTCCGCCTCCCCCGTCGGCAGCGCGAGTTCGAACCACACCGTCTTCCCGCGCGGAGTGCGCCGCGAGCCCCACGCGGCGCTGAGCAGCCCCACCAGCTGGAGCCCGCGTCCGCCCTCGTCGGTGTCGCGGGCCCGGCGCCGCCGCGGCTGCACGAGCCCGGCGTCCCAGACCTCGCAGACGAGCGTACGGTCGAGGAGCAGCCGGAGCCTGATGTCGCCCTCTCCGTACCGCAGCGCGTTGGTGACCAGTTCGCTGACCAGCAGTTCCGTGGTGTCCACCAGGTCTTCGAGGCCCCAGGTGACGAGCTGCGCCCGCGCCAGTTCGCGCGCCCGGCCGACCGAGCGCGGCTCGCGCGGCAGCGACCAGTCGCCGACCGACTCGGCCGGCATCCCCTGTATGCGGGCCATGAGCAGCGCGATGTCGTCCTCGCCGTGCCGGGTGTCGAGGGTGTTCAGGACGTGGTCGCAGACATCTTCGAGGGGGTGCGCCGCATCGGTGAGGGCGGCGCGGAACGCCATGAGTCCCTCGTCCAGGGGATGCTCCCGCGACTCGACGAGGCCGTCGGTGTAGAGGGCGAGCAGCGCCCCTTCCGGGACTTCGACCTCGACCTCCTCGAACGGCTCGCCGCCGACGCCGAGCGGCATCCCCGGCGGCACGTCGAGCAGCAGCGCCTCCTCGCCCGGTTCGACGAGGACCGGCGGCAGGTGGCCCGCGTTGGCGAACGTGCACCGGCGGGTGACCGGGTCGTAGACGGCGTACACGCAGGTCGCCAGGTAGACCTCCGAGAGATCGGCCTCGCGTGCCCGGTGGGTGGCGCGGGAGGCGTGCTGCGTGCCGCTGGGCGTGCCGAGGCCGCGGGCGATCTCGTCCAGGGCCGAGAGGACCTCGGCGGGTTCCAGGTCGAGCAGGGCCAGCGTCCGTACGGCGGTGCGCAGTTCGCCCATCGCGACGGCCGCGCGCAGACCCCGTCCCATGACGTCGCCGACGACCAGGGCCGTGCGGTGGCCCGGCAGTTCGATGACGTCGAACCAGTCGCCCCCCACCTCGGTCGCCGTGTTGCCGGGCAGGTAGCGGCAGGCGATGTCGAGCCCCGCCGCCTCGGGGTCGCCGGGCGGCAGCAGGCTGCGCTGGAGGATCAGGGCGCGCTCGTGCTCCCGCCGGTAGAGACGGGCGTTGTCGATGCAGACGGCGGCGCGGGCGGCCAGTTCCGTGGCCAGGGCCAAGTCCCGTTCCCCGAAGGGCTCGCTGCCCTTCGTGCGGGAGAACTGGGCGAGGCCGACGACGGTGTCGTGGGCGACCATCGGCACGGCCAGGGTGGTGTGGACGAGGCTGCCGTCCCGGCCCGGCACGACCCGGACGCGGCCGGTGCGCAGGGCGCCCGCACAGGGCGAGTGGAACGGGTACCGGTGCACGTCGCCGACTTCGGTGGGCCCCGGTGCGTCGCCGTCCGCGACGCATCCGGGGGCGGCCAGCGGGCCGTCGGAGACGGCGCTGGCGAAGGCGACGCGGCGCAGCTCGGCGCTGCCGTCCGCCCGGCCCGGTGGGGCCTCGTCACCGGCCAGCAGCCCCTGGTAGAGGTCGACGGACGCCAGATCGCAGAAGCCGGGCACGGCCACGTCGAGGAGTTCGCGGGCGGTGGTCTCCAGGTCGAGCGAGTTGCCTATGCGGGCGCCGGCCTCGTTCAGCAGGGCGAGGTTGCGGCGGGCGTCGGCGGCCTCGCGGGCGGCGACGTGACGGCCGGTCACGTCGGTGGCGAGCCCGGCGACCCCGATGGGGCGGCCGGCTCCGCTGTGCACCCGGTAGAGGTTGACCGACCAGTACCTGCGCTCGGTCTCCCCCGGCGCCGTGCCGACGAGCTGCATGTCGGTGACGGCCTCACCGGTCTGCAGGACCCGCTGGAGGGCGGCCGTCATGCGGGCGGCCTCGGCGGGGGTGAGGTAGTCGTGGACGGTGCGGCCCCGGTGGTCCTCGGCGGCGCCGCCGAAGACGGTGGCGAAGCGCTGGTTGGCACGCTGCACCGTGAAGTCCGTACCGAACAGAAGGAAGCCGAAAGGAGATTGGCCGAAAATGGCCTGCGAAGCGGCGAGATCGGTCTCGATTCCGCGTACGGCGCGGACATCGACGACGAGGCAGAGCGCGGCCTGTTCGCCGGCGGCCGTGGCGCTGGGCATCACGTAGATCTCCGCCAGGCCGTGCGCACGCGCCTCAGCGCCTTCACGGTGGGGCATCCGGAACGGGACGAGGCCCGTCCATTCCTTGCCGTCGAGTATCTCGGAGAGCCTGCGCCGGCCCCGCGTCCGCAGTTCGGGAGGTATGAAGGCCTCGACCGGGTCCCTGCCGACGACGTCGGACGCGGGCAGGCCGAACAGCTCCTCGGCCCGCTTGCTCCACTGCTCGACCAGCCCTCCCGGGCCGATCGAGAAGGACGCGACTCTTATGTAGTCGTAGATCGAGCCGGGCGGGCTGTTCTGCCACATCACTTCGCCCGCTGCCGCTGATATCTCGTTCACGCGACCGTCCCCTCCAGCTCAACGCACCGGACCGGTCCTTCCCGCAGTATTCAGCACTACGGTCGCAACCTGCACGGCGTTCACGATCACAGCACGGTCTCGTTCCTTTTCGGCCGGGGGAAGAGAGTCGCGCGGTGATCGTTGTCCCTTCACTCTTCTAACCAGGGAGAGCCAGCTCGAACCACACCGTCTTGCCTGTCCTGCCTGGTCGGGTGCCCCATCGCTGCGCGGCGTCGGCCACCAGCCGCAGACCGCGTCCCCCCTCGTCATCGGCGTGCGCCACCCGTTCCAGCGGCGGATCCGGAAGGGGGTCCGAGACCTCGACCACCAGTACGGGGCGTACGCCGGGCGCGCGGTCTCCGGCGCCCGGGCGCCGGAGACGGACACCGATGGGGCCGGAGGCGTACCGCAAGGAATTGGTCACGAGCTCACTGACCAGCAGGACGGCGATGTCCCCGACGGCGTCGGGCAACCCCCAGGCGCGCAGTGCCTCGCGGACGGCGTGACGGGCGCTGCCGACGGCGCCCGGCTCAGCAGGGAACGTCCACTCGGCGCAGTCGCCGTCGGTGTCGATCACGCCGACCACATCCCAGGTCCCAGATCAGCCGCAGGCCCGCGCCCTATTTCGGGGGGTTAATCAGCACATACCCGATATGAGGCGCGGGCTATCCCGGACCGGGGCGCACTGTGGCACGAACGGCGTACGCGTGTTCCCCGTACGCCTCACGCACGGGCACGCCGGGTCCCCGCGTCAGGCCGGTGCCGCGGGGCCCGGCAGGGCGCTCAGACGGCGTACCGCCTCGGCGACGGCCGGGCGGTCCTGGGGAAGCCAGTCCACGGCGTCGGCCTCGTACGGCAGGAGCCAGCGCAGGTCGTCGTGGTCCTGGAGGGGGCGGGGCGTGCCGGACAGCAGCCGGGCGGTCCACACCTGGAGGACGTAGCCGGGCTTCAGCGGCCACTCGCCGGGGATGCGCTCCAGCACGTCCGTCTCGACGCCCAGCTCTTCGCGGAGTTCCCGTACGAGCGCCTGGGGCGGCGTCTCGCCGGGCTCCACCTTGCCGCCGGGCAGCTCCCAGCGGCCGGCCAGCTCGGGCGGTGCGCTGCGGCGCGCGGCCAGCAGCCGGCCCCCGTCGAAGACGGCGGCGCCCACCACCAGGACACGATCAGTCATGGCGGGAGCCTACGGCGTCCCGCCGCTACTGGACGCTCTGCCCGATGCGCTCGACCCAGTAGAGCTGCTTGTGGCCGCGGGCGTCGAGACTGTCGGCCATCTTCTGCGCCTCGGCTCTCGTCGCGTACCGGCCGACGCGGTAGCGGTTGCCGTTGTCGTCCTGCCGTATGACCAGCCAGGGGAGCACAGCACCGCTGTCGTTCACTTCGCGCCCCCGTCCGCCGGTGCACTCGCCTCTAAGGATCTCCAGGAAACCGCAATCCGCATATGCCCGAGCGTACGCCTGACCTTTACTCAGTGGATACGCTTTAACACAAAGAGGTACGCATCCAGCCATGCCGAAGGGGGCGCACGCCGAGCAGTGCGCCCCCTTCCCCTTCCCCTCGGGCCCCCCGGCCCCCGCGTCCACCGCCTTCGCGGCGGCGTTCATTTCACGGGCAGGTGGTACGCGATCCGGTAGCGGTCCGCAGGGACCACCACGTCGGCCGTCTCGACCGCCATCCCGGACGCGTAGTACGTCCGCTCGATGACCAGCACCGCGTGCCCCGGCACGCCGCCGAGCCGCAGCAGCTCCTCGGCGAGCCCGGGCCGCGTGCCGACCTCCTCCACCACGTTGTCCACGACGATGTCGATGGCCGCCATCCGCTCGACGACGCCGCAGCCGGCCAGCGGACCCTCCTCCGGGAGCATCACGGGTGTGCGCCCCGTCAGCGCCAGGGGCTCCCAGGAGGTGGAGAGCATCATCGCCTCGCCCGCGTCCCGGAAGACGTACCGCGTGCGCATCACGCGGTCGCCCTCCTGGACGCCGAGCCGCTTGGCGATGGACGCAGCGGCCTCCTCCTGCTCGCTGCTGGACTCCCAGGTGCCGCGAGCGCCGGCCTCCGACTGCTCCTGACGGAACGGCGTCGGCGGGACCGTTCCGCGATAGCCCCCGCGGGAGACGCGGCGCGGAACGGGCTGCTCCCGTACGTACGTACCCGAGCCGGACCGGCCTTCGACCAGGCCCTCGGCCATGAGCACCTTGCGCGCCTCCAGGGCCACGGTGTCGGAGACGCCGTACTCCTGCCGGATGCGCGCCTGCGAGGGGAGGCGGGTGTGGGGTGGCAGGGAACCGTCGACGATCTTCTGCCGTAGATCGCCGGCGACGCGCAGATAGGCCGGCTGCTCACCGAATGTCACTGGCCACTCCCATCAGGTTGACACACAGCAACAGCGTGACAACCGTGGGTTGTTGACCGCAAGCACAGGCCAAGGTTTCACCCGAAGTGATGACTTGTCTTTACGCAGGGGCTTGTGGGGGTATAGAAGCCGGTGCCTCACCACCGGCGCCGGCGCCGCCTCGACCCCGTCTCCGCCCTCCGCACCCCAGTCCGACGACGCAGCGTCAGGAAACCGCGTGCGGACGTGCGTGAGGGGCGGCCGCCCAGGCGACCGCCCCCCACTCATTCGTTCAGCGTGTCAGCACCGCGGTGTCAGAACTGCAGCGCCCACGAGTCGATCTTGCCCGTGTCGTACGCCGCGTTGTCGCTGACCCGCAGCTTCCACACGCCGTTGGCCACCTCGGACGAGGCGTTGACCGTGTACGTGGTGATCAGGTTGTCGCTGCTGCCGCCGGTCCCGTAGCCCTTGAGCGTGTAGGCCGTGCCGTCGGGGGCGATCAGGTCGACCTTGAGGTCACCGATGTACGTGTGCTTGATGTCGACCGGCACGCTCAGCGTCGCCGGCGCGTTGCCGGTGATGCCGCTGACGGTGACGGGGGACTCCACGGTCGAGTTGTCGCTGATCGCGTAGTCGGTCAGGTTCTCGAACCGCTTGCCGGTGGGCGGCGGGGTGTCGCCGGTGCCGACGTACAGCAGACGGTTCGGCGAGCCGGAGCCGGGGCTCGTCACGACGCCGGTCGTGGCGGCCGAGGTCAGCGCGCTGGAGACCTGCGCGGGGGTGGCGGTCTTGTTGGCCGCGAGGTACAGCGCGGCGGCGCCCGCGACGTGCGGGGAGGCCATCGACGTACCGGAGATGGAGTTCGTCGCCGTGTCGCTGGTGGCCCACGCGGAGGTGATCGAGGAGCCCGGCGCGAAGATGTCGAGGATGCTGCCGTAGTTGGAGTAGCTGGCCTTGGCGTCGGTGCTGGTCGTGGCGCCGACGGTGATCGCCTCGGCCACCCTGGCGGGCGACTTGGTGGAGGCGTCGGTGCTCTCGTTGCCGGCGGCGACCGCGTAGGTGACGCCGGAGGCTATGGAGTTGCGGACGGCCGTGTCGAGGGCGGCGTCGGCGCCGCCGCCGAGGCTCATGTTCGCGACGGCCGGCTTCACGGCGTTCTTCGTGACCCAGTCGATGCCCGCGACGACCTGGGCGGTCGTGCCCGAGCCCTGGTTGTTGAGCACGCGGACGCCGACGACCTTGGCCTTCTTGGCGACGCCGTACGCGCCGCCCGCGACGGTGCCGGCGACGTGGGTGCCGTGACCGTGGCCGTCCTGGGCGGTGTTGTCGTTGTCGACGGCGTCGTAGCCGTAGGAGGCGCGGCCGCCGAAGTCGCTGTGGGTGATGCGTACGCCGGTGTCGATGACGTACGCGGTGACGCCCTCACCCGCGGTGTCCGGGTAGGTGTAGCTCTGGTTCAGCGGCAGCGCCTTCTGGTCGATGCGGTCCAGGCCCCACGACGGCGGGTTGGGCTGGGTCGCGCTGACGGTGAAGGTGCGGTTCTGGACGACGGCGTCGACGGCCGGGTCGGCGGCGAACTTCTTCGCCTGCGCCTCGGACAGTTCGACGGCGTACCCGTTGAGGGCCGCGGTGTACGTCTTCTTGATCTTGGCGCCGTACTCCTTGGCCAGCGCCCTGCCCTCCGCCGAACCGGCGTCGGCCGCCGCCTCGTCGAGGGTCACGATGTAGCTTCCCGCGATGGTTCCGGGGACTCCGGCGTTCAGGATCCGGCCCTCGGCCTCGCCCGCGGTGGCGGGGAGGGCGGAGACCGCGCCGAGCGCGAGGGCTACGACGGTGGTGGCACTGGCTGCGGCAACTCTTCGCCGGGAACTACGCATCACGGACATGTGAGGGGTCCTCCTCATTGGCGGTGCGCTGGTGGGGGGTGGTGCGTCGGTGCGGCGGTACAGCGGTGCGGCGGTGCATCGGTACGGCGGCACGACAGGGGCATGACAAACGAACGCTGCGGATCCGCGTCGTTTCCCACGCCTTGCCGACAGGCGAAAGATTGACGCATCCATAGGAATCCCACAAGAGTCAAACCAGACCCGCCATACGCCTGCCACACGGCCGACATGAGCGTGCGCGGGGCCCCCCGCTGCCTAGGCTTCCCGCATGACGATCTCCACGGGTCCGGCCCCCTCGGCGGCGCCGGCGGCGTCCATGGCGTACCGCTGCCCCGCCGACGGCTCCCGCGCCCCGGTCGAGTCCCTGGCCTGGCGGTGCCCCACCTGCGGCGGCCCCTGGGACCTCGACTTCGCGCCCTCCTCGCCCGTTCCCCTGAAGTCCCTCGCGGGCCGGGTGAATTCACTGTGGCGTTACACGGAGGCGCTGCCCCTGGCGGAACCGGAGGCGGGCCTGACGCTGGGGGAAGGCCGCACTCCGCTCGTACCCCTCACCGACCTCGTTTCGGCCAAACTCGACTTCCTGATGCCGACGCTGTCGTTCAAGGACCGCGGCGCGGTCATGCTCGCCGCACTCGCCCGCCGCCTCGGCCCCGGCCGGGTGGCCCACGTCATCGCGGACAGCAGCGGCAACGCGGGCACGGCGATCGCCGCTTACTGCGCACGGGCCGGGCTGCCCTGCACGGTGTACGTCCCCGCCGCGACCTCGCCCAAGAAGACGGAGCAGATCCGGGCGCACGGGGCCCGCGTCACGCTCGTCCCCGGCGACCGCGAGGCGGCGGCGGTCGCCGCCCGCGCCGCGGCCGGCGAACCCGGCGTCTTCTACGCGAGCCACGTCCACAACCCGTACTTCCTGCACGGCACCAAGACGTACCTCTACGAGCTGTGGGAGGACCTCGGCGGCCGGCTCCCCGACACCGTCGTCGTCCCCGTCGGCAACGGCACGCTGCTGCTCGGCGCCTGGCTCGCGATCAACGAGCTGCACGGCCAGGGGCTCGTCGACCGCCGCCCCGCCCTGGTCGCCGTACAGGCCGAGGCGGTGTCGCCGCTGGCGGCGGCCTTCCACGCCGGAACAGACGACCTGCCGGGCGACGGGCCCCGGACGCCCGCGCGGCCCACCCTCGCCGAGGGCATCGCCGTCCCGCGGCCACCGCGCGCCGCGCAGATCCTGCGCGCCGTACGGGAGTCCGGCGGCACCTTCCTGACCGTGACGGATCCCCAGATCCGCGCCGCACAGCGGGACCTCGCGGCCCGCGGGCTCTTCGTCGAGTCGACCGGCGTGGCCTGCTGGGCCGCGCTCGCCGCGCACCCCGGGCAGGTCGCCGGAACCACGGTGGTTCCCCTGTGCGGCGCGGGCGCGAAGACGGGCCTGGCGGGCGGCTGACCCGGGCGCCGCGGTTCCGCGGGTGCCTGCGCACGCACCCGGCCCCGTGGGAAAATGGTACGAACATGCCATATGCACCACGCGCGATCCGGAGGTGGATCATGGGGCAGGCACGTGAGGTCGTGGACCGGCTCACCGAGGCCCTCACCGAGGGCGCGGGCCTCAAGGCCGTCATGGACTGCTTCGCGGAGGACGCGGTCGCCGTCACCCCGGACGGCGAGATCCGGGGCCGGGCGAGCATCGCCGAGTACTGGCGCCAGACGATGGACGCGATGCCGGACAGCGGGTACGAGGCCGTGCACCGGCACGAGTCGGGCGACACGGCCATCGACGAGGGCTTCTTCACCGGCAGGAACACCGGTCCGCTGGTACTGCCCTCCGGCGAGAGCCTGGAGCCGACGCATCGGGAGGTCAGGGTGCGGGGGTGCGACATCGCGACCGTGCGGGACGGCAGGATCGTGAGCTACCGGGTGTACTTCGACCAGATGGACCTCCTCGGGCAGCTCGGCCTGCTCCCGGCCGGGTCGGCCGCCCCGGACTGAGACCGCCCGGCCCGGGCCTCCCGGCCCGTCGGCTCCGGCGCGCAACGGGCCTGCCGGGCCGGTCAGCGGCGGGTTTTGCGGGCCACGTAATAGAGGTTGAGGACGTCGCCCTCCACCTCCCGCACGTCGACGTCGTCGAACCCGGCCTCCGCGAGCATCTGGAGCGCCCGCTGCCGGCCCCACACCGTGCCGAGGCCGGCGCCGCCCTCGCCGAGCGAGACGGACATGCAGTAGAAGACCGAGAAGGTGTAGAGGGTCGGGCCGAGCGGGTGGCCGATGTTCTCCTCCAGCTTGCTCGACGCGGCGATGTCGCCCATCAGGAACACCCCGTCGTCCCGCAGCGCGCCGGCCACCGCCGACAGGGCGCGCTCGGGCCGCGCCAGGTCGTGGATCACGTCGAAGGCCGTGATCAGGTCGTACGTGCCGGCCAGCGCGGCGGTGTCGGACACCATGAACCGGGCGTTGTCGAGCCCCAGCAGCTCCGCCTCCTCCCGCGCCGCCGCGATCCCGGTGTCGGAGATGTCCACGCCGAGGAACTGACTGGCGGGGAACGCCCGGGCCAGCAGATTGACCGCGTGGCCCTGCCCGGTGCCGATGTCCAGCGCGTCGATGCCCCGGCTCAGCCGCTCCGGCAGTCCGGGCACCAGCGGGACGATCGCGTCGACGAGCGCCGCGTCGTACACCCGCGCCGTCTCCTCGGCCTGGAGTTCCTGGAAGCGCGGGTACGCCGAGTACGGGACGCCGCCGCCGCGGCGGAACGCGTCGAGCACCTTGTCCTCGACGTTGCCGAGCATCGCCAGGTCCTGCATGAAAGAGGCGAGGTTGTCCGGGCCGGCGGCCCGTACGAGCGACGCGGCGTGCTCGGGCGGCAGCCGGTAGGTGCCGCGCTCCGGGTCGTACTCGACGACGCCGCCGACGGTCATCCCGCCGAGCCACTCGCGTACGTACCGCTCGTCGAGGCGCGTGGCCTCAGCGATCTGGGGGCTGGTCGACGGCTCCAGGCCGGCCATGACGTCGAAGAGCCCCGTGCGGTGGCCGAGGCTGCAGAGGTAGCCGAGGCACGAATCGTTGAGTACGCGCACCATGTGTTCCGCGAACTGCTCCTGCCGTGCCGGGTCGAGCGTCTGCTCCGTCATGACGCTGTCCTCCTCCCGCCCGCCAGGTCACCACCGACGGTCCGCGGGCCGGAGCGGGCTCCGTCTTCCATGCTCCGCCGGTTGGAGCAGGCCCTCCACTCCACGGCGCGCGCGCAGTCACCCGAACGCCCCTGCCGCCTTGATTCCCGCCGCCTCCCCCCGTCGCATGGAGCACAGCGCACGCCGGCCCGTCACGGGCTGGCGCGCCGAGCGGGGCTCCGTCGCGGACGGTGCCGCCGGACCACAGGAGAGGGCGCCATGTACGTACGCACCACCTACGCGACCGGTGATCCGGCCAAGCTCGACGGCGTGGCCGAGGCCATCGGCACCGAGGGACGCAGGCTGCTGTCGGAGGAGCCCGGCTACCGCGGGATGGGCCTGTTCGTCGACCGCGAGCTCGGGAAACTGCTGGTGGGGTCGTGGTGGGAGGACGAGGCGAGCCTGCGGGCCAGCGACGACCACCTGCGCGAGCGCCGCGCCGAGCTGATCGCGCCGTTCGCGCGGACGGTGGCGACCGACAGCTGGGAGGCGGCGGTGGTCAGCCCTCCCGAGTCGCTGGGGCCGGGTGCGGGCTTCCGGCTGGTCCGCCTGGAGTTCGATCCGGCCGACACGGACCGGCTGGTGGAGACGTTCCGCGACAGCGCGCTTCCCGGGCTGCGGAGGATCCCGGGCTTCGCCGGGGTCTCGCTGCTGGTGGACCGCGCCGGGGGCCGGGCCTCCGTGGGGGCGATGTACACCGACCGCGAGGCCATGGCGGCGGCGCGCGGGGCGGTGGCGGCGGTGCGCGAGGAGGCCACGTCGCAGGCGCGGGTGATCACACGCAGTATCGAGGAGTTCGAGGTGCTCGCCGCCCGGACGGTACGCCCTTCCTGAGCAGCCCTCGCCGCACCTCCCGGCGCCCACCGACCCCCGGCCGAGGGCCGCGCGGGGCCGCCTTGCCCCACATGGGCGGGTCACCCACGACGCGAAGGTGTTTTGTCCCCAATTGCGGCACTCTTCCCGACATAGTGCGGGCATGACACGTACTCCTTTCCGTACGCGGCCGCGCACTCCCGCGCGCGCCTGCGGGGCCCTCCTGTGCGCCGCCCTCCTCGCCGCCACGCTCCAGACCACCGCCGCCTCGTCCGCGTCGGCCGATGGCCCCGAGGGTCGCGGCGGCCCCGACTGCGTCAGGACCGAGGGCCGCAGCGGTGAGGCCGAGCAGGTCCTGGACATCGTCCGCAAGGCCAAGGCCGACCTGCGGCTGAAGGCCGTGCAGGTGCGGGTCACGGCTGACGGGCAGGAGGTCGTCACGGACGCGCTGGGCGAGTCCATGACCAACGTCCCGGCCGAGCCGGGCATGCACTTCCGCGCCGGTTCCGTGGTCTTCTCCTACCTGGGCACGACCCTCCTCCAGCTGGTCGAAGAGGGCAAGGTCGGTCTCGACGACACCGTGGACCGCTGGCTGCCCGAACTGCCCCACGCCGACAAGATCACCCTGCGGATGCTGGGCAACGCGACCAGCGGTCTGCACGACTACGTCACCGACCCGGACTTCCTGGCGGTGCTGGAGGCGCACCCGTTCCGCCAGTGGACGCCGAAGGAGCTGGTGGGGTACTCGCTCGCCCACCCGCTCTGGTACAAGCCGGGCACCAACTGGAGCTACTCCCACGCCAACTTCGTGCTCCTGATCGAGGCGCTGGAGAAGATCACCGGAACGCCCATCGACGAGCTGCTGCACCAGCGCGTCACAGGGCCACTGGGCCTGCGCAACACCCGCAACAACTTCACCCCCGACATCCCGAGGCCGGTCCTGCACGCGTTCACCTCCGAACGCGGCCTGTACGAGGAATCGACCTTCTGGAACCCGTCGTGGACCACCGCGCCCGGCGCGGTCATCACCACCCACATCTGCGACCTGGCCCGCTCGGCGGAGGGCATCGGCAGCGGCGAGCTCCTGTCGCCCCGCTCGTACCGCACCCTGCTGAACCCGGGCACGGTCGGCCTCGGCGGCGCGACCAAGACCTGTCCCGCCACGGTCTGCGTGAAGCAGACGAAGGCCAGGCACTTCGGTCTCGGCGTCCTGGTCGTCAACGGCTGGGTGATCCAGAACCCGTCGTTCTCCGGCTACGGGGCGGTCAAGGCGTACCACCCGTCCAAGCGCATCGCCATCGCGGTCTCCGCCACCAAGACCCCGAAGACCCCGGAGGGCAACATGGCCGAAGAGGTGGCCGAACGCATCGCGGCCGAACTCACCCCCGACACCCCCATGACAGTGGGCTGACAGCCACCCTCCCCGCACCGGGGCCGGCTCCGACGGGGTCCGGCCCCGCGTGCTGCCCGACCCCCGTACGCCGCGCTCCGAGCGAGGGAGCGCCCCCTCATGACGGCCGTAATCGCTAGGGTTGTCCCATGACCGCACTGCCCGACTGGATGCGCCCGCCGCGCGCGGAAGGCTGGTTCGCGGAGGACCTCGACCGCCTCCCCGAGGCGCCCCGCCACACCGAACTGATCGACGGAGCCCTCGTCTTCATGATGTCGCCCCAGAGGTGGTGGCATGGCCACCTCGTCACGATGCTCACGGTCGCACTCATGGAGCAGGTGCCTGCCGACACCAGAGTCGGCCGCGACATGACCATCAAGCTCGACCCGCGCAACCGTCCCGAACCAGACCTGCTGGTGACGACGGCCGACTTCGACGGTGACCGCACCTGGTTCGCACCAGAGGACGTCCAGCTCGTCATCGAGGTCGTCTCCCCCGAGTCCGCCCACCGTGATCGCACGGTGAAGCTCCGCAAGTACGCGGAGGCCGGGATCCCGCACTACTGGTGCATCGAGGACGAGGCCGGCGCGCCTGTGGTCCACGTCTACGAACTCGACGAACCCACCGGCGCCTACGCCCCCGCCGGTATCTTCCGGGGCACCCTCCGGCGCCCGGTGCCCTTCGACATCAGCCTGGACCTCGACAAGCTCACACCACCCCGGAGCGGCTGAAAGGTCACGACCGAGGTCAGCACGGGCACGAGGTCAGCACGGGCATACGAAAGGGGCCGGACTCACCGGAGTCCGACCCCCCTCCCGCAGTTTCGGTCCAGCACCTCGGCGCTGGACTCGACGTGACTACACGTTGAAGCGGAACTCCACCACGTCGCCGTCCTGCATGACGTACTCCTTGCCCTCCATGCGGGCCTTGCCCTTCGCGCGGGCCTCGGTGACCGAGCCGGTCTCGACCAGGTCGTCGAAGGAGATGACCTCGGCCTTGATGAAGCCCTTCTGGAAGTCGGTGTGGATCACACCGGCCGCCTCGGGGGCCGTCGCGCCCTTCTTGATCGTCCAGGCGCGGGTCTCCTTGGGGCCTGCCGTCAGGTAGGTCTGGAGGCCCAGGGTGTCGAAGCCGACGCGGCCGAGGGTGGCCAGGCCGGGCTCCTCCTGGCCCATGGACTGGAGGAGCTCCAGCGCCTCGTCGTCGTCGAGCTCGATCAGCTCGGACTCGATCTTCGCGTTCAGGAAGATCGCCTCGGCGGGGGCGACCAGGGCGCGCTGCTCGTTCTTGAAGTCCTCGTCGACCAGTTCGTCCTCGTCGACGTTGAAGACGTAGAGGAACGGCTTGGTGGTGAGGAGGTGCAGCTCGTGGAGAAGCTGCCCCTTCTCCGTGCCGGCGGTGATGCCCGCCGCGAAGAGGGTGGTGCCCGCTTCGAGGATCTTCTGGGCCTCCTCGACCGCCGCCAGGACCGCGACCTTCTCCTTCTGGAGGCGCGACTCCTTCGTCAGGCGCGGGACCGCCTTCTCGACGGACTGGAGGTCCGCGAGGATCAGCTCGGTGTTGATCGTCTCGATGTCGTCCTTCGGCGAGACCTTGCCGTCGACGTGGACGACGTTCTCGTCCTTGAAGGCGCGGATGACCTGGCAGATCGCGTCGGACTCGCGGATGTTCGCCAGGAACTTGTTGCCCAGGCCCTCACCCTCCGAGGCGCCGCGCACGATGCCTGCGATGTCGACGAAATCGACCGTCGCGGGGAGGATCTTCTGGGAGCTGAAGATCTCGGCGAGCTTGTTCAGGCGGGCGTCCGGGACGCCGACGACGCCGACGTTCGGCTCGATGGTGGCGAACGGGTAGTTGGCCGCCAGCACGTCGTTCTTGGTCAGGGCGTTGAACAGGGTCGACTTGCCGACATTCGGCAGGCCGACGATTCCGATCGTGAGCGACACGTTGGCGACTTCCTGAAGTGAGGACTGGCCCGGGAGTGGACCGATCCCCCAGTTTACGGGCGGGCGGCGCGGGGCCGACGACGGGAACCTGACAAGCCTCCGGGGGGCTCGGATCGGCCACGTCGCATCGAACGCACGGCCAAGGTCGGCCAAAGGGCGTGTCCTGCGCCTGCTTCCTCCCTCCCCGCGACCTACGTTGTCGGGGTGGAGCAACACAGGGCACGTCCCCCTCGTCCCCAGCCGCGGTCGCAGACCCCCCTGCTCCCCCCGGGCGGGTCCGCCGACGCCGCCGTCCACCGCGTGCCGGCGAGACCGGCGCGGCCGGTGCCGCCCGTCGTGCTGGCCCTGCGACGGCTGCCGAACCCGCGGCTGACCGGGCTCGGCAGCGGGCTGTTCGCGTCCGCCGTCATGCTGGTGCTCGGCGGCCTCGACCAGCTGCTGTTGGACGGTTCGCCGACCGTGTACGGGCTGCTGTTCCTGCCGGTCAGCGCCCTGACCGCGCTGTGGGTGCGGCCGGCCGACCTGGTGACGGCGCCGATCGCCGTACCCATCGCCTTCGCCGTCGGCCTGGTGCCGATCGCCGGCGGGGCGGGCGGGTTCGGCAGCCGGCTCATGGCGGTGGTCACGGCGCTCGCCGTACACGCGGGCTGGCTGTACGGCGGCACGCTCGTCGCCGGGGTCATCGCGACCGTGCGCAAGGTGCGGCTGATGGCGCGGCGGCGGGCCGTCCACCTGGCCGCCCAGGCAGCTGCCCAGCGGGCGGCCCGCCGCGGCACCCCGGACCCGGTGGAGTAACGGCAGCGGCGCGCGCTACGTGCCGGCGCCCGCCGCCATCGCCGCGCCCACGATGCCCGCGTTGTTCTGGAGCTGCGCCGGGACGATCTCGGCGCGCACGCCCTCGATCAGCGGCAGGAACTTCTCGGCCTTGCGGCTGACCCCGCCGCCGATGACGAACAGCTCCGGCGAGAACAGCATCTCGACGTGCGCCAGGTACTTCTGCACCCGGTGCGACCAGTGCTGCCAGCTCAGGTCCTCGTCCTCCTTGGCCTTCGTGGAGGCGTGCTTCTCGGCGTCGTGGCCGTTCAGCTCCAGGTGGCCGAGCTCGGTGTTGGGCACGAGCTTCCCGTCGATGAAGAGCGCGCTGCCGATGCCGGTGCCGAAGGTCAGCAGGAAGACCACGCCCTTGCGGCCCGCGCCCGCGCCGAAGGTCATCTCGGCTACCCCGGCCGCGTCGGCGTCGTTGAGGACGGTGACGGGCAGGCCCAGGCGCTCGCCCAGCAGGGCCCGCGCGTCGACGCCGATCCAGCCCTTGTCGACGTTCGCGGCGGTACGGGTGACGCCGTCCGTGACCACTCCGGGAAACGTGATGCCGACCGGCCCGTTCCAGCCGAAATGACCGACGACCTCCCGCACGCTGTCGGCCACGTCGTCCGGCGTCGCCGGCTGGGGGGTCAGTACCTTGTGCCGGGGTTCCGCCAGGTCGCCGCGCGCCAGGTCCACGGGAGCGCCCTTGATGCCGGATCCGCCGATGTCCACTCCGAAGACGTTCATGGACACAACGTTACGGTGTGGCACGGACAGTGGCGGCGCTCACGCCGAACGTCACTCGCCGGCGAGACGGGCCGCCTCCGCGCGCAGGTCCCGGCGCAGTTCCTTGGGCAGCGAGAAGGTGATCGACTCGTCGGCGGTCTTCACCGTCTCGACGTCGCCGTAACCCCGCTCGGCCAGCCACTCCAGTACGCCGTCGACCAGGACGTCCGGTACCGATGCCCCGGAGGTCAGGCCGACCGTCGTGACGCCTTCCAGCCACGCCTCGTCGATCTCGTCGGCGAAGTCGACCAGGTGCGCGGCGGGGGCGCCGGCGTCGAGGGCCACCTCGACCATGCGGATCGAGTTGGAGGAGTTCTTGGAGCCGACGACGATGACGAGCTGCGCGTCCTCGGCGAGCTTCTTCACCGCGATCTGCCGGTTCTGCGTGGCGTAGCAGATGTCGTCGCTGGGGGGCGAGAGCAGGTTCGGGAACTTCTGCTTCAGCGCGTCGACCGTCTCCATCGTCTCGTCGACGGAGAGCGTGGTCTGGGAGAGCCAGACGACCTTCGACTCGTCCCGCACGGAGACGTTGGCGACGTCTTCGGGGCCGTCGACCAGGGTGATGTGGTCGGGGGCCTCGCCGGACGTGCCGATGACCTCCTCGTGCCCCTCGTGGCCGATCAGGAGGATGTCGTAGTCCTCCTTGGCGAAGCGGACCGCTTCCTTGTGGACCTTGGTGACCAGCGGGCAGGTCGCGTCGATCGTCGCCAGCTTCCGCTCGGCGGCCTCGGCGTGCACGGTCGGCGCGACGCCGTGGGCCGAGAACATGACGATCGAGCCCTCGGGGACCTCCGCCGTGACGTCGACGAAGATCGCGCCCTTCTTCTCCAGGGTCTGCACGACGTACTTGTTGTGGACGATCTCGTGCCGGACGTAGATCGGCGCCCCGTACTGCTCGAGGGCCTTCTCCACGGCGATCACGGCACGGTCCACGCCCGCGCAGTAGCCACGGGGAGCGGCGAGAAGGACACGACGGGCGGCGGTAGCAGTCATGTTCCCCATCGTAAGGCCGCGCCACTGACGCCCGGGTTCGCCTCCGTGATCAAGACTGGACGCCCGGCTCCACGGGGCGAGACGTACGGAGGCACGATGACGGAGACCCCGACCAAGACGGCGGGGCTGCGGCGGAGCCTTGGATTCCGGGATCTTGTCGTCTACGGGCTGCTGTTCATCGCCCCCATGGCGCCCGTCGGCGTGTTCGGGACGCTCGACGCCCGGTCCCACGGCGCGGTGGCGCTGGTCTACGTGGTCGCCACGGTCGCCATGGCGTTCACCGCATTCAGCTACGCCCAAATGGTGCGGGTGGTCCCCCAGGCGGGTTCGGTCTTCGCGTACGCCCGCAAGGCGCTCGGCGAGGGCCCCGGGTTCGTCGCCGGGTGGATGGCGGCGCTCGACTACGTGCTGATCCCCGCCGTCGCGTACCTCTTCTCCGGGATCGCGATGCAAGCGCTCGTCCCGTCCGTCTCGCAGTGGGTGTGGACGGCGCTCGCGGTCGTGGTGACGACCGGGCTCAACATGTACGGCGTACGGACGGCCGCGCGCGTCGGCTTCGCGGTGCTGGCCGTGGAGATCGTCGTGCTGCTGGTGTTCGTGGTGGCCGCGGCCGCGGTGCTCGCGCAGGACGGGGCGCGGCGCGGCTGGCTGTCGCCGCTGACCGGTGACGGGTCGCTGGGCGGCTTCTCGCTCGCGGCGGTGATGGGCGCGGTGTCCGTGGCGGTGCTGTCGTACCTCGGCTTCGATGCGATCGCCTCGTTCGCGGAAGAGGTGACGGGCGGCTCGGCGAGGGTGGCGCGGGCGGTGCTGTCCTGCCTGGCTCTCGCCGGGGTGCTGTTCGTGGTGCAGACGTACCTCGCCGCGCTGCTCCAGCCGGTGACGGCCGCGGGGCTCGCCGCCGAGCCGGGGAGGCAGGGGACGGCGTTCTACGACGCGGTGGACGCCTCGGTCGGGACCTGGCTGGGCGATCTGGTGGCGGTGAGCAAGGCGGTCGGGGCGGCGTTCGCGGCGCTGGCCGGGCAGGCGGCGGCGGGGCGGCTGCTGTTCGCGATGGCCAGGGAGCGGCGGCTGCCGGGCGTCCTGGCGAAGGTCGACGCCGAGTCGGGCGTGCCGCGGCGCGCGCTGGGAGTGGCGGCCGTGGTGACGCTGGTGGCGGCGGTGTGGGCGGCGCGGCGCGACGACGGTCTGGACCAGCTGGTGTCGGTGGTCGACATCGGGGCGCTGACGGCGTTCGTGCTGCTGCACGCGTCGGTGGTGAGCTGGTTCGCCGTACGGCGGACGGAGGGGCCGCCGGTGTGGTGGCGGCACGTGCTGCTGCCGGTGCTGGGCGCGGCGGTGGCGGTCGCGGTGATCGTGGAGGCTTCCGGGACGGCGCAGGCGGTGGGAGCGGTGTGGCTGGCGGTGGGCCTGGTGGTGGTGTTCGTACAGCGGGGGCGTCGGACCGGAAGGGGTGTCAGTGCCGACGGCTAGCCTTCGTACATGGCTCTGAATACGTCCGCGGACGCCCCGCTGCCGGTCGGTCAGGTCTCGCGCCTCATCGGCGGGTGGATCGACCGGCTCGGCGCGGTGTGGGTGGAGGGACAGATCACGCAGATCTCGCGCAGGCCGGGCGCCGGGGTCGTCTTCCTGACCCTGCGCGACCCCTCGCACGACATCTCGGTGGGCGTCACGTGCTTCCGGCAGGTCTTCGACCCGATCGCGGACGTGGTGTCGGAGGGGGCGCGCGTCGTGGTGCGCGCTAAGCCCGAGTGGTACGCGCCGCGCGGGCAGCTCTCGCTGCGGGCGACGGAGATGAAGCCGGTGGGCATCGGGGAGCTGCTCGCGCGGCTGGAGCAGCTGAAGAAGACGCTGGCGGGCGAGGGGCTGTTCGCCCCGGACCGCAAGCGGCCCCTGCCGTTCCTGCCGCAGCGCATCGGCCTGGTCACGGGGCGGGCGTCGGCGGCCGAGCGCGACGTCCTGGAGAACGCGCGCCGGCGCTGGCCGGCCGTCCGCTTCGAGGTGCGCAACGTGGCGGTGCAGGGCGTGAGCGCGGTCGCGCAGGTCGTCCAGGCGGTCAAGGAGCTGGACGAGCTGCCCGAGGTCGACGTGATCATCGTGGCGCGGGGCGGGGGAAGCGTCGAGGACCTGCTGCCGTTCTCGGACGAGCAGCTCGTACGGACGGTCTTCGGATGCCGTACGCCGGTGGTGTCCGCGATCGGGCACGAACCGGACTCGCCGCTGCTCGACCTGGTGGCGGACCTGCGGGCCTCGACGCCGACGGACGCGGCGAAGAAGGTCGTGCCGGACGTCGGCGAGGAGCTCGACCGCGTGCAGTTGCTGCGCGACCGGGCGCTGCGGACCGTGCGGGGCCTGCTCGACCGCGAGGAGCGGGGGCTGGCGCACGCGCTGGCCAGGCCGGTGATGGAGCGGCCGCAGCGGATGGTGGACGACCGCGAGGCGGAGGTCGACGCCCTGGTGGCGCGCAGCCGGCGCACGCTGGGGCACCTGCTGGACCGCGCGGACTCGGAGCTGTCCCACACGCGGGCCCGGGTGGTCGCGCTGTCCCCGGCGGCGACGCTGGAGCGGGGGTACGCGGTGCTCCAGCGGGCGGACGGCGCGGTGGTCCGCTCCCCGGACGACATCGCGGCCGGTGACCCGCTGCGCGCCCGGGTGGCGGAGGGCGAGTTCGCGGTGCGGGTCGCGGACTGACACCGCCGGCCGGCACGCGACCCGGCCCCGGCCTTTTCTCAACTCCTACCTAAGGTGGATCACATGGCGGAAACGGACGAAGCAGCGACGACCCCCGGTTACGAGCAGGCCCGGGACGAGCTGATCGACGTCGTACGGCGTCTGGAGGCGGGCGGCACGACGCTGGAGGAGTCGCTGGCGCTCTGGGAGCGCGGCGAGGAGCTGGCGAAGGTCTGCCGCCGGTGGCTGGAGGGAGCCAGGGCACGCCTGGACGCCTCGCTCGCCGAGGAGAACTGAACCCGGGGCGCCGAGAGAACCCGTCCGGCCGTAAACGGCCCGTCTGGCGGTGGCACGTCGACTCCCGTGCGGGGCGTGGCGAAATCATCTCGGCGTTCGAGGAATGCGGCGGCAGGCGTGCGCGGTTGGCTGTGAGGCCAGTCACGAGAGGCCGACTCTGGTTGAAAGTTCAACCTAAGTGGGCTTACCGTGAGACCACAGCCTGATCCCAGCAGCACGCCCGGAAGGTGACCGCATGTCCCTCGTACTTGACCCCGCCGCCCAGGACCTCCTCTTCCGCGAGGCCCGCACCGCGAACACGTTCACGGACGAGCCGGTGACCGACGAGCAGATCCAGGCGATCTACGACCTGGTCAAGTTCGGCCCGACCGCGTTCAACCAGACGCCGCTGCGCATCGTCCTGGTCCGCTCCGCCGAGGCCCGCGAGCGCCTCGTCCCGCACATGGCCGAGGGCAACCAGGCGAAGACCGCCACCGCCCCGCTGGTCGCGATCCTCGCCGCCGACAACGAGTTCCACCACGAGCTGCCGGACCTCTTCCCGCACTTCCCGCAGGCCCGCGACATCTTCTTCTCGACGCGTCCGGCCCGTGAGTCCGCCGCCGGTCTCAACGCCGCCCTCCAGGCCGCGTACTTCATCGTGGGCGTCCGCGCCGCCGGCCTGGCCGCGGGCCCGATGACCGGCTTCGACCACGCCGGCGTCCAGAAGGAGTTCCTCGACGGCGACCACACCCCGCTGATGGTCGTCAACATCGGCAAGCCGGGCGACGACGCGTGGTACCCGCGCTCCCCGCGCCTCGCCTACGACGAGGTCATCACCGCTGTCTGACCGACGGCCGCGTGTACGACGGAGCCGCCGCACCCCCGGGGTGCGGCGG
>NZ_JBSGYQ010000052.1:0-54502 GCF_053610585.1 Streptomyces sp. NPDC054887
GACCGGTACACCGGTCGGGCCCCGCCGTTCTTCCGGCGGCCGCCGCGCCGCCGCTGTCGTGCCCCGAACAGGTGGTTTCGGGCAGCCGCGGCATGAGGGCCGGCCGGACCGGGATGAATGCGATCGACGGTCCATCAGCCTCGCAGCCGCACAGTCTCGCCGGGGCGCACACGGAAAGAGGCCCTTGCCGATGCTGGGTATTCGCGTCCTTGGTACGGGGGTGCCGGTGCTGGCACTGGCGCTGACGGTCGGGATCTGCGGGACGGCACACGCCGCCGGCGAAGGCGTGGCGGGCACGCCGCACGCGGCGGTCCGACCCGCCGACCGCTCGGCCGTGGAGACCGTGACAGCGACCGGCACCGCCGACGGGGAACCGGTCGTCGCACGGTGCCCCGCCGGTACGAGGGCCGTGGGCGGGGGTGTGCGGACGCACGGCGCGGTGGACGCGTACGACACCTACCCGGCACCGGACGGCGCCGGGTGGATCGGATCCGCCCGGGGCCCCGACCCCCGGACGCCGATCACGGTGTACGCCGTCTGCGCCTAGCGGACGGCGCGGTCCGCCCTCAGTCGAGGCAGAACTCGTTGCCCTCGATGTCCAGCATCGGAATGCACGCGTCATGGCCGTCGTACAGCGTGCGCACGTGTACCGCGCCGAGCGGGACGAGCCGTGCGCACTCGGCCTCCAGTGCGGTCAGGCGCTCCGCACCGACGAGCCCCGTGCCGACCCGCACGTCGAGGTGCAGCCGGTTCTTGGCGGCCTTCCCTTCGGGCACCCGCTGGAAGAACAGGCGCGGGCCCACACCCGAGGGATCCACGCAGGCGAACCACGCGTCCTGCTGCTCGGGGGGCAGCGAGCGCTTGAACTCGTCCCAACCGGCAAAGCCCTCCGGCGGCGGCGGTACGACGTACCCCAACACCTCGCACCAGAAGCGAGCGAGGCGCTCGGGTTCCGCGCAGTCGAAAGTGACCTGCAACCTCTTGATGGATGGCATGAGGGCAACGATATTGACGCGTGCCGTTCAACGAGTCCCAGGGGTGCAGTCGCCGAGCCGGTCGCTGCGGGCGTCGGTGATTGTGCGGGCGGATCCGCACGGACCACGGCGAGTTGCGCGGGCTGCGTGCCGGGCCGGGTCACGGGTACCCGAGAGGGCATGCAGGCACTGTCACAGGATGTGATCGCGTTGGTACGTGAGGACGTTGGCCAGGTCAAGGCGGAGCTGGAGGCCGCCGTCAGCGAAGGCCGGCACGGGTCGGCGGCGTTGGGGGCGGGCGGAGTGCTCGGGGTACTGGCGCTGCTCGCGGCACAGGACTCGACGGTACGCGCGCTGGAACGCGTGTGGCCGGCGCAGCGGGTGGCGGGCGTGTTCGCGGCGGCGTACGGTCTCGGCGCCGTGGCGTTCGTCGCGTACGGGCGGGCGAGACTGCGGGAGGCGCGGGCCGCGTCGCAGGAGGCGCTCGCGTGCTCCCTGGACGCCGTGGAGCAGGTGGCGAACGAGCTGAGCGGGTCCTGAACCCGCCCGTGCACGGGACCGATACGGAGGGCCGGAACGGTGTTCGAGGGCTTCGCGAGCGAGCTGGTACGCACCCGGGACGCGTCCGTCTTCGTACGCCATGGCGGCGAAGGCCCGCCGGTGCTGCTGCTGCACGGCCACCCCAGGACCTCCGCCACCTGGCACCGCGTCGCCCCTCTGCTGGTCGAGCGGGGCTTCACCGTGGTCTGCCCCGACCTGCGGGGATACGGCCGCTCCCGTGGCCCGGCGCCCGCAGCTGACCACTCCGCGCACTCCAAGCGCGCGGTCGCCGACGACATGCTCGCCGTGATGCGTTCGCTCGGTCATGCCCGATTCGGGCTCGCCGGGCACGACCGAGGGGGCGCCGTAGCCCTGCGGCTGGCTCTCGATCACCCCGACGCGGTGGAACGGGTGGCGCTGCTCGACTGTCTGCCCGTCTCGGAGCACCTGTCCCGGATCACCGCGCGGTTCGCCACCCAGTGGTGGCACTGGTTCTTCTTCGCCCAGCCGGACATCCCCGAACGCGTCATCAACGCCGACCCGGACGCCTGGTACCGCGGAGATCCGCTGCGCATGGGCCGGGAGAATTACGACGAGTGGCGCGAGGCCACGCGAAACCCCGATGTGGTGCGGGCGATGCTGGAGGACTACCGGGCCGGTTTGACGATCGACAGGCGGCAGGAGGAGGCGGACCGCGACGCCGGGGTGCGGATCCGCTGCCCCGCGCTGGTCCTGTGGTCGCTCCGGGACGACCTCGAAGAGCTGTACGGCGACCCGCTCACGATCTGGCGGCAGTGGGCGCCCGACGTGCGCGGCCACGGCATCGACTCCGGGCACCACGTGGCCGAGGAGGCCCCGGACGCACTCGCCGGCGCCCTGGGCGGGTTCTTCTGAGCCGTCGCCGTCGCCGCCGCACTCACCTCACAAACCTCCGCCGCGCCCCGGTACTCCCGCACAGGGCCCCGCCGGTACGCGCCTCCGTCACGCCGGGCGGTCGTCGCCCACCTCGACCGTGGTGGTGACGCGTACCAGTGAGGGGCGTCGCGGCGCCGAGCCGAAACCGAAGCGTACGGGCGGATCGACGGGTGCGAGCGGACCGAGGCCGACCCCTTCGAAGCTCGCGTCGGCGGTGGTCACCGGCAGGAGATCCTGTGCTCCGTACCACTCCCGGCGGCCGTCGCCGGCACTGCCCCGGGTGCGTACGCCGGGGAGCAGGCGGGCGGGGAAGTCGACCAGGGCCGCCCAGAAGGGCCGGGCGGCGAGCGGGCGGGGCACGGCGCGCAGCAGCAGGCCGAGGGGGCCGCGGCTGCCCACGGTGAAGCGCAGGTGCAGCGGGCCGGCCTCCACGGCCCAGGACGCGCCCGTCATCCGCACCTCGACGGGCACGACCCGCACGGTGTCGAAGCCGTAGGTGTCGGCGACGAAGGCGGCGACCTGGTGGTCCGGCGCGAGCAGGAGGCGTTCGCCGTCCGGTCGTTCGATCATCACGTCGCTGAACGGGCCGAACGGCGACCGAGGCCAGTGCCCGAGGACCACTCGTGTCCCGGAGGAGGTCCCGACGCCGGCGATCCAGCCGTCGAACCGCAGACGCCCGCCCTTCGAACGGCACTTCTCTGGAGTCTCTCGACGTTTCACAGCGGCAGGGTCCCCCGCCACCGGCCGTCGCAATCCCACGCACGGCCCCGCGGGGACGCCCGCCCACGGGCGCGGCCCGGACGGCGGCAGGACGGTGACGGGCCGTCGGGCCTCACGGTGGGCGCGCGGGCCGCCGGTCACCACCAGTACGTGGGGTACCTCTGCGCCGTACGGCGGATCCGGGAGGCGGCGTACCCGGTCGCGACCAGGAGCAGGGTCGCCCCGAGCAGGAGGGGGACGAACCGGGTCGGTGCGGGGTTCTGGAGCACGATGACGACGGCGGTGGCGCAGGCGGGCGAATGCGGTGTGCGGGCGGCGATCATCAGGGCGAGCGTGACGCCGGCCGCCACGGCCGCGGCCCATGCGCTGCCGCCGACCGCGGCCAGCACGCCGTAGCCGACCGCGGCTCCGAGCAGGTGACCGACGACCACGCTGCGGGGTTGGGCGAGCGGCAGGGCGGGAGCGCTGTGGACGAGGGCCGCGCTGGCGGCCAGCGGCGGTATCAGCACGGGTTCGTGGAGCACCGCGCCGATCGCGGCGAGGCCCAGCAGGACCGTCGTCGCGGCGCTGATGCTGTGCAAGGCGGCCGCCGGGGTGGGCCTGGCCGGGGCCCGGCCGGCCGCTCTGCGCCGGGGGGACGCCTCGGGGGCGGCAAGCGGGGCCGCGGCGGCTGGGGCGGCTTCGGGACGCAGGGCGGCGTCGATGCTCATGTGAGGTGTTTCCGGGGGGCAGCGGCCGGGGGCCGGGTGAGACGGACGATCGAGGAGGTGCGCCCCGCGGTGGTGTGAACACTGCGGGAAGCGCGGTGGGGGGCGCTGTGGTCGACAGTCAACCCGCCCTTGCGTCCGTGTCCTGGTGCGGCCGGCGCACATCGCCCACGACCTTATCGCGCATGTTTGCGACGGAATGCATCGGGTGTGAGCGGATCGCCGGCCCGGTGGCGGCCCCGGCGGCGATCGGTGCGCCATCGGTCCACCATCGGTGCGCGATCAGAGACGCGATCAGTGACCCGATCACCGCGATCGCAGGTGCGCATGACCCCCGGACGCCGGGGCCGGCACCGTCCACGCCGGACGGTCAGCGGGCGAACGGGCCGCCGGGGCCGCACGCACGGGCGGCGAAACGCTCGCCGATGCGGCGGTTGCGGTCGTCGGCCGCCCGCTGCCGCACGGTCCGGGTGCGAGGCCCGGACGGACCGGGACACGCACGGGCCGCCCCGGTCGGCCCGCCACCGTGCTTCCCCGGCTCCGGGCACTGGTTGCGCGATGGTGGAGGCATGGAACACACAACACATGCGGGGCTCTTCACCCGCAGGTTCGGCCGGGTCCCGCGCGACGGCGCTCCGAGCGTGGTGCTCGTCCACGGACTCGGGCTGTCGGGCCGGTACTTCGTACCTCTCGCGCGGAGGCTGGCGGCGAGCGGGACGACCGTGTTCGTACCGGACCTGCCGGGCAACGCACGGTCGCGCGCCGGCGTGCGCCGCGCACCGGACGTCGCGGAACTCGCCGGTGCCCTGACGCGCTGGCACCAGCGGCTGCGCCTGGGCCCGAGCCTGCTGGTGGCCAACTCGGTCGGCTGCCAGGTGGTCGCGGCCCTCGCCGCCCGCCAGCCGCGCCTGGTGCGGCGGATGGTGTTCGTCGGTCCGGCGCTGGAACCCGGGGCGTCCGCCTGGCGCCAGTGCGCCAGGCTCCTGGCGGACGCGCCGCGGGAGCCGCTCTCCCTCCTCGCGGTGGCCGCGACCGACTACCTGGTGACCGGCCCCTTCCGCTTCGCCGCGTCGTTCCGCCACGCCCTGCGGGACGCGGCCGAGTCCTTCGAGGGGCATCTGGCCCAGGTGCACGTGCCGACCCTCGTGGTGCGAGGGGCGGGCGACACCATCGCCTCGGACACCTGGACCCGGCGGGTGGCGCGCATGGTGCGCGACGGGCGGGCGGCCGAGGTCCACGGCGCCGCGCACGCGGCCCACTACAGCGCCCCGGACGCCGTGGCCGCGCTGATCAGGCAGTTCACGGCGGGAGGGCACGCGTGAAGCCGTCGAGAACGACCGAAGGATCGCGATCCCCGCGCACGGACCGCCCCTCGCCGTGGCTGCGTCTGCTGCCGGGCATCTCGCCGGAGCGCCGCGGTTTCGTTCTGGCCTGGTGGGGGTTCGCCCTGACCTTCGGCGGGATGCGCCTGCTGACCTGGCTCATCCACATCGACGTGGCGGGGCTCGGGGACGTACAGGCCGGCGGAGTCCACATCCACCACTACGTCTGGGGAATCCTGCTGCTCGCGGCGGTGGGTGCGGCCGGCCTCGTCGAACGCACGCCTCGCGCACGCGCCTGGCTCGGACTGGCCTACGGGGTGGGACTGGCCCTGGTCCTGGACGAGGCCGCGCTGCTGATCAGCCTGGAGGACGTGTACTGGGACACCGAGGGCGGCGTCAGCATCGCCCTGGCCATCGCGCTGATCGCCGTCGCGGGCAGCATCCTCGCCATGACGCGCGGCCGCCGCGCCGACGGACGCGGCGGGGACGGCGGACCGGCGCGATGAACGGTGCGCCGGGAGCTCCCGCGAGAAGCCGGCACGCATCCGTGGCCGCGCCCGGGGCACAAGGGGCACGTACGACAACTCGACGGGCCGGAAAGCAGAGATGAGAGTGATCACGTGTCCTTCTCCAACCACCCGCAGACGCCGGACAGTTACGGGCAGACCCGTCAGGACACGGAGGTGAAGCGGGGCAACGGGCTCGCGGTCGCCGCGCTCGCCCTCGGCATCGCGGCGCTGCTGCTCTTCTGGACCGTCTTCGGCGGGCTCGTACTCGGTCTGCTGGCCGTCGTCTTCGGCATCCTCGGCGCGCGCAAGGCCCGCGGAGGCCGTGCGCCGCGCGGCAAGATGTCGATCATCGGCGCGGTGCTCGGCGCGCTCGGCCTGATCGCCTCGGCGGTGATCATCGCGATCGGTGCGTCGATCCTCAACTCCGACGAGTTCAAGAACTTCGACGACTGCGTCCGGCAGGCCGACACGCAGAGCGAACGGGACGCCTGCGCCAAGGACTTCGACCAGGACGTGAACAACTGACGCGTACGCGCAGGCACGGCACACGACATCCGTCGCCCGGGGATCCGCCGGAGGATCCCCGGGCGACGGGCGTCGGTGCTCCGACGAGGGCCGTCCGGCGTCGCGGCGACCGCAATCCGCGGCTACGGAGAGTGGCGAATCGTCGCAGGCGCACGTGCGGGTGCGGCGGGCACAATGGGACAAGTGACATCCGGTGTGCCGGAATCGTCGTACCGGGAGCGTATCGGGGCACACAGGGGCCATGACCTTCGGTGCGAGCGGGGCGACGGTGACGCGATGAACCAGGAATCAGGCGGCAGGGACCGGGCCGAGGAGCTGCTGGACGGCCTGACCGTGGACGAGACCAGGCCGGAACAGCCGATACTCCTGGACGCCACCGGGCAGTCGATCAAGACGTGGCAGGAGAACTACCCGTACGACCGCAAGGTCCGGCGACGGGACTACGAGCGCCGCAAGCGGGTGCTCCAGATCGAGGTGCTGAAGCTGCAGCGCTGGGTCAGGGAGACCGGTCAGCGGCTGATCGTCATCTGCGAGGGCCGGGACGCCGCGGGCAAGGGCGGCACGATCCAGCGCTTCACCGAGCGGCTCAACCCCCGTGGCGCCCGGGTGGTGGCCCTGGAGAAGCCGACGGAGCGAGAGGCCTCGCAGTGGTACTTCCAGCGGTACACCGCGCATCTGCCCTCGGCGGGCGAGATCGTCTTCTTCGACCGCTCCTGGTACAACCGGGCCGGCGTCGAGCGTGTCATGGGCTTCTGCACGCGTGAGGAGTACGAGCTGTTCCTCCGGCAGTGCCCGGCCTTCGAGCAGATGCTGGTGGACGACGGCATTCTGCTGGTCAAGTTCTGGTTCTCGGTGTCGCGCGCGGAGCAGCGCACCCGGTTCGCGATCCGGCAGGTCGATCCCGTCCGGCAGTGGAAGCTCTCGCCGACCGACGTGGCGTCGCTGGACCGGTGGGACGACTACACCGCCGCCAAGGTCGACATGTTCCGGGCGACCGACACATCGTTCGCACCGTGGACGGTCGTCAAGAGCAACGACAAGCGGCGCGGCCGCCTGGAGGCCATGCGCAGCCTGCTCTCGCGGTTCGACTACGTCAGCAAGGACGCCGAGGCCGTCGGCAAACCCGATCCGCTGATCGTCGGCGCCGCCGACACCCTGCTGGAGCCCGGCGAGGAACACACCAGCCTCTCCCCCACGCCGCTGGTACCCGACAGCACCGGCCCGGGGGCGCACCCGCCCGCAGCGAACCCCGGATAGCGCGCCCGAAGCCGCCGGGCTCGGGCCGGCCTCCGTCGTCTCGCCGTTCCCCCGTCCCCACCCCGACGCGGGCGGCGACGGTACGCAGACGGGCGGTCCGTGCCCGCGCGTATGGGACCGTGGAGGCCGCCCGGGACGATCGTGGGTGCGGTCCCCGCAGTCACGATCGGGTACCGGGCGGAAGCCGTGTCGCTCCGACCCGCCATGCGCCCCGTGCGGGCGCCTCCGGAGGTTGTGGACCATGCAGACGATGCGACCCGTTCGCCGCATCCCCACCCGGCGCACCGTTCTCGGCGCGCTCGCGACGCTCGCCCTCCTCCCGCTCGCGGCCTGCGGCCAGGGCGGGTCGGCGGCCTCGTCGTCACCGTCGTCCGCGCCGTCGCAGTCGTCCCCGGCGCCGTCTGCCGAGAAGACGCGGCCGGGGGCGCCCTCGCAGCCGTACGCCGGTGAACTCAAGGCGCTGGAGCGCCGGTTCGACGCGCGGCTGGGTGTGTACGCCGTCGACACGGGCAGCGGGCGCGAGCTGGCGTACAACGACGGGGAGCGCTTCCCCTTCGCCTCCACGTTCAAGGCGCTGGCCGCCGGAGCGGTGCTGCGCGAGTACCGGCTGAGCGGGATGGACAAGGTGGTCACGTACTCCCGGGCGGATCTGGTCGCGCACTCCCCCGTGACGGAGAAGCACGTCGAGAGCGGGATGACGTTGCGCGCACTGTGCGACGCGGCTGTCCGCTACAGCGACAACACCGCGGCGAACCTGCTCTTCGACGCGCTCGGCGGCCCCCGGGGCCTGAACGCCGAACTGAGGAGGATCGGCGACGACGTCATCCGCATGGAACGCCGCGAGCCCGAACTCAGCCGATGGTCGCCGGGCGACCCGCGGGACACGAGCACACCGCGGGCGATGGCCGAGGACCTGCGCGCCTTCGTTCTCGGCGACGTACTCGCCGGGGAGGAACGCGCACAGCTCACGCGATGGCTGCGGACCAACACGACCGGCGGCGACACCATCAGGGCCGGTGTGCCCGAGGGGTGGGTGGTCGGCGACAAGACCGGCACCGGCAGCGGTTACGGCGTCCGCAACGACATCGCCGTGGTGTGGCCCCCCGGCACGGCACCGATCGTCGTGGCGATCATGTCGAGCCGCGACGAGGAATCGGCCGGACACGACGACAGGCTGATCGCGGAGGCGGCGTCCGTGGTCGCCACCACGCTGTCGTAGCGTCAGGGCGGCCTGGCAGCGCTCGACTTCGGCGCCCGGGGCGCACAGGACTGCAACCGGCGCCCCGTCGACTGCGTCGTATGCCGCGTACCGAGGCCGTCGGGGAAGTGTGGCCATGCGGAAACGCCCTGCGGCGGCTTCCGACGCCACAGGAAGCCCACGGCCGCCCACGCAGAACCACGGAAACACAGGAGTCGACTTGTCCATACGCCGAACCCTCGCCGCCTCCGCCACGGCTGCCGCCCTCGCCGTCGTCGCCCTCCCCGCCACGGCGCAGGCCGGTGACGCGATGAAGATCTGCGGGGTCCGATCGAACGGTGTCCTCTGGTGCGGCAACTCGGCGCCCACGTCCGTCCGCAGCTACCCCGACGCCACCGACAGCTGGCAGGTGGACACCCTGCGGACCACGTACAGCTGGTTCAACTGCTGGACCACGGGCTCCCTGCACTCGGGCGGCAACCACACCTGGTACAAGACCACCGGCGACGACAACGGGGCGTCCGGTTTCGTACCCGCTTCCGCCGTGCACACCTCGTCGTCCTTCGACGCCTACCCCTCCGCGCACGGCCTGCGCCACTGCTGAGCCGTCAGGACGCGACGGCGGTGCGGCGGGTGCGCCGGTCATGACGGGCGGCGACGTGGGTACACGCGTGTCCAGGACGCACGGCTGACACGAGCGTGCGGGCACGCGGAACCAACGAAAGGCAGCGCCTGATGTCGCAGGTCGAAGAGTCCGTAGAGGTACGGGTACCGGTTCGCACGGCCTACAACCAGTGGACTCAGTTCGAGACGTTCCCGGAGTTCATGGAGGGGGTCGAGCGGATCGATCAGCTGACGGACACCCTGACGCACTGGGTCACGGAGGTGTCGGGGGCGAAGCGGGAGTTCGACGCCAGGATCACCGAGCAGATCCCCGACGAGCGGGTCGCCTGGACCACCGTCGGCGGCGAGGTCGAGCAGGCCGGAGTGGTCACGTTCCACCGGCTGGCCGACGACCGCACCAAGGTGATGCTCCAGCTGGACTTCCGCCCGGACGGACTCGCCGAGACGGTGGGCGACAAGCTGGGCGTCGTGCAGCGCCGCGCCAAGGGTGACCTGGAGCGCTTCAGGACGTTCATCGAGTCCCGGGGCACCGAGACCGGTGCGTGGCGGGGCGACGTCTGACGCCACCGCCCGAGCCGCCGCCTTTCCCGCCCGGGGAGGGCGGCGGCGTCATGCGGGCCGGTCGCTGTACCCGCAGATCCAGGCCAGGGCGTCGTGCGCTCCGCTGATGTAGTCCCGGGCCTCCCCCTGGGTGGTGGCGTCGTCCAACTGGACCACCGAGGCATCCACTTCCGCCGTCAGCAGCGGCAGTCCGGGCACCCCCCTGGCCTCCGCCGTGCCGGTGATCGGGGAGCGGCCGGTGCGGCCCAGGGCCCAGGTGTAGGCGGCGGCCGCCCCGGCGGAGAACTGCGACACCTCGTCGCGTTCCGCCCTGTTCTTGAGCGCCAGGTCGATGTCGGCGGGGGTGCGTACGCCGACGAGGGGGGTGTCGTCCGGTCGCGCGGTGTGGGGGTCGGTCATGTCGGTCGCTTTCCGTGTCGGCCACTCACGTCGTGGTGGTCCCACCATGCCAGGAACGCGTGCGTTTCTCCGGGGCGGCCCGGCCGTCCGTCCTCGCGCGGATCGCCGCCGCGCGGCCGGCGTCGCCGTACGGCGGCGGCAGCGGGTGCCGGCGCCACCGCACCTTCGCCACGTTTGACCGGCTCGTGAGCGGTCAGACGTAAGACGTCACCGCTGAACCGGAAGGACGTGAGTGCCGTGGCGGACCAGAAGGCGAAGTCGAAGGCCGAACAGGCCAAGGGCAAGGCTAAGGAAGCTGCCGGCCGGGCAGTCGGCAACGAATCCATGGAGACCGAAGGCCGCGCCGAACAGGCCAAGGGCGACGCACGCCAGGCGAAGGAAAAGATCAAGGACACCTTCAAGCACTGACGCTCGACGCGTGATCTCTGCCAGGGCCCGGCATCCCCATGCCGGGCCCTGACGCATGCCCTCCTCCCCTCGCGCGGGGGCGCGGGCCCCTGCCGTCCGTACGGACGGGGTCGCCCGGCCCATGACCGGCCCGCTCGCGCGTCGGGCGGACGCCAGTCCGGCCGGTCGCTCGATCGGTGATCCCCGGTGCGTCGCCGAGGCGGACCGGAGAAGCTCCCAGGGGGACGGGGGCGGAGCCACTCGTTCCCCGGCGCCGCCCTGCGGCTGCCGGATGCGGGCGGGACGTACGAGGAGGGGGAGAACGGCATGTCCTATGAGACCGGGCCGGAGCGAGGGACAGCACGGCACAGCGACGCGGTGCTGCTGGCGGCGGGCATCGCGGATCTCGCGGTGGGGGCGGTGGGCGGTGTCGTGAGCGGCCTGCGGGGGCTGCTGGGCCGCGCGGACGTGGCCGAACTGGCCGAGGACGGGCAGCAGGAGCTCAAGGCGCGCGGGCGCCTGGTCCTGGACCGCCACGCGGCCGGAGCACCCGCCCATTTGGAGGTGCTGGCCCGGCAGGTGACCGCCCGGCGCGGTGGTGCCGCGCATGGCTGACGGTGGTGAGCAGGCCGCTTTCAAGGCCCGGGTGGACCTGGTGCTGCACCACTTCGTCGAGCGGGAGGCCGACCGCCTGGTCGACGTCGACGCGGACCTGGCTCCGGTGGCCGAGCAGCTCCAGGTCGCCACGGCCCACGGAAAGCGGCTGCGGGCGGCGTTCTGCTACTGGGGGTGGCGGGCGGCCGGACAGCCGGACAGCGACGCCCTGCTACGGGCGGCCGCCTCCATGGAGCTCGTGCACGCCGCTGCCGTCGTGCACGACGACCTCGTCGACCGGAGCCGCGTACGGCACGGGCTGCCCACCGTCCACGAGGCCCTGCGGACGGTCACGTCGGCCGGGCCCCGTCCGAAGGCCGCCGCACGGTCGCTGGCCATGCTGGTGGGCGATCTGCTGATGTCCTGGGCCGGGCAGCTGTTCACGGCCTCCGGTCTGCCGGCGGCCTACCTCGCGCGGGCCCGCCCTCTGTGGGCGGTGCTGGCCCGCGAGCTGGTCGCGGGCGAGTGCCTGGAGATCCTGCGCACCGGTACGCGGCCGGACACGGACACCGCGCTGAAGGTGATCCGCTACAAGACGGCGAAGTACACCGTCGAGCACCCGCTGCACATCGGGGGCGCGCTGGCCGGCGCCTCCGGCGCGCTGCGGCAGGCGTATTCGGACTACGGGCTGCCGCTCGGGGAGGCGTTCCAGCTGCGGGACGACCTGCTCGGCCTGTTCGGCGACCCTGCCCGTACCGGGAAGGCGAACAAGGACGACCTCGTCGCCCACCGGCCCACCGCGCTGCTGGCCCAGACCTGGCAGGAGGCCACGGCCGGTGAACGGCGCACGCTCGAAGAGCTGCTGGGCCGGCGCGACCTGTCCGGGGACGGCGTACGGGAGGTGCGGGAGATCATGCGCCGCACCGGGGCGCCGGCCCGTATCGAGCACATGATCGCGGAGCGGATCCGGATCGCCACCGCCGTCCTCGACGACACGCCGCTGCCCGACGAGGCCGGCCGCGCGCTCGCCGGCCTGGCCCGGACGGCCACGGTCCGCCGCCACTGACGCCGCGGTCCGGTCCGCGGTCCGGTTCCAGCCCCGATGCACAGCCCCGATCCGTAACCCCGGTCCGGCCAACCGCCCGCGACGCGGGCCCCCGGTCCCGTGAGGAGTTTTGCAGATGACCTACACCGAGCAGTCCCTCGACGCCCTGCGACACGTGGGGGACGAACTGGCCGACGCCGTCGTGGCGACCATGTTCGAACGCGGTGAGGTGGGCAAGTTCAACACCCTCATGCGTTTCGTCTCGACCTCGGGCCAGACGCTTCCGGACGGGCTGCCGGAGGTGGCGCGTGCGTATCTGCACGAGACCAGCGCCCCGCCGGCCTGGGTGGACTGGGACGAGATGGAGAAAGCCCGGCTGTTCTTCATCGACAACAACGTGCACATCTCCACGGCCCTGTCCTTCGCCTCCATGCCCGCGTGCTACCTCCTGCCGCACGTGGCGAAGCTCCTGTCCGCGACGCACGCCCTGAAGTACCCCTCCAAACGCATGGCGGAGACCGGGCAGTTCACGGTCCACCTCATGCAGCCGAACGCCTTCGAAGCCGGCAGCCGCTTCATCCCCGCCGCGCAGAAGGTCCGCCTCCTGCACGCGTCCATCCGCCACCACCTGCGACGCGAGGACCGCTGGGACACCGCGAATCTCGGGACGCCGATCTGCCAGGAGGACATGATCGGCGGGCAGATGATGTTCTCGCTCCAGGTCCTGGACGCCCTGCACCGGCTCGGTGTCCACATGAGCACCGAGGGCGCCGAGTCGTACTACTACGCCTGGCGGGTCGTGGGCGCCATGCTGGGCGTCGACCAGAGCCACGTACCGGCCGGCCTGGAGCAGGCCCGCGCGTTCTCCGACCTGTACATGACCCGTCACATGGGTCCATCCGAGGAGGGGGCCCACCTGACCCGCCAGCTCATCGACCTCTTCGAGGAGGTTGTGCCCGGCACGTTCTTCGACCCTCTCGTCGGCGCCCTCGTCCGCCACCTCATCGGCGACACCTGCGCCGACTGGCTCCAGGTGCCGCGCACCCCGTGGGACACCGCCGTCAAGGCCGCTCCCGCACTGCTCGGCGTACTGGAGACGATCGAGGACAGGTCGCCGCTCGGCGCCTGGGCACTGGACCGCCTCGGCCACCTGACCACGCTGTTCGAGCTCAGCTCGCTGACGCGGGGGCGCGTCATGCACTACGCCGTCCCCGAACACCTCAAGAAGGACTTCGGCGTCGCCACGGCCGTTCCGCGGACGCACCGCTGGACACCGCCGGCGCCGCGTGTGCCGCACGCCTGACCCACGGGCCGGGCGGGGCGCCCGGTGTCAGGCCGTCGTGTCCCCCGAGGGGCCGGCGGAGGACCAGCCCCGCTCGTGGAGCCGCTCGAACCCGTCCAGGAGCAGATCCAGCGCGAACTCGAACTCGAACTGGTCGTCGCAGCCGGCGCCCACCACGGAATCCTGGTCGTGGGCCACCGCACCGGCCAGTTCCAGCACGTGCGGGAACCTCGCCGCGTCCTCCGGCGAAACGGCCGGGCGCGCCTGCGCGTCGGGGCTGGGCGAGGCGTCGAAGAGCTCCTGGGTCAGCCCCATCACCCGGCTGCCCAGGGCGTGCATCGCATGGTGCGTCAGATCGACGGAGAACCCACCGGCGCGGAACATGCCGATCACCGTGTCGATGTACGCGAGCACGACCGGTGTGGGGCCGTTGCGCGACTGGATGACCTGGGCGGCCCACGGATGGCCGAGGAGCGCCCCGCGCGCCGACAGGATCCTGCGCCGTACCGCCTGCTTCCCGCCGGATCCGGGCGCGGGCGCGGCGATCTCGCCGATGACGACGTCCACCATGCCGTCCAGGAGTTCCTCCTTGTTGGCGACGTGCTTGTAGAGCGCCATCGGCACGACGCCGAGCTCCTGCGCCAGCCTGCGCATGCTCAGGGCGTCGATGCCCATGCCGTCGGCGAGCGCGACGGCGGCGCGCAGCACCCGGTCCCGCGTCAGAGGGGTCCGGCGCGTCGCCTCCGCCTGCTGAGCCATGTCCCCACCCGCCCGTTCGTGATCTTCGTACGGCATCCGCCTTGACGAGTGTACGACGTACACCTACCGTGAGCCTTCGGTGTACGCCGTACACCTTTGGGCAGGGGAGGGTCCTGATGGACTCAGTCAGAAGAACCGCGGTCGTGACGGGCGTGCTGTTCCTGGTCACCGAGGTGACCGCGATAGGCGCTCTCGCGCTGTACGGACCCGTTCTGCGGGGCGCCGAGTACGTCGTGGGGCCGGGCGCGGACTCCCGGGTGTTCCTGGGGGCGCTGCTGGAGATCGTCCTCGCGGCGGCCGTCGTCGGCACGGGGGTCGCGCTGTTCCCCGTCATCAAGCGGCAGAACGAGGGCGCCGCGCTCGGCTACGTCTGCGCCCGGCTGCTGGAAGCCGCCGTCATCCTCGTCGGCACGATCAGCGTCCTGGCGGTGGTGACCCTCCGCAAGGACCTCGGGGAAGTCGGGGACGGCGACGCCGCCGCTCTCGCCACGGCCGGCGAGGCCCTCGGGGCGATCCACGACTGGACGTTCCTCATCGGCCCCAACTTCGTCCTGGGGGCGAACTCCTTCGTACTGGCGTGGCTGATGTACCGCTCGGGGCTCGTGCCGCGCTTCATCGCCGTACTGGGGCTCGTCGGGGGCGCGCTCATCTGCGTGTCCGCGACATGCGTCCTGTTCGGGCTGTACGAGCAGGTCTCCGTGCCGGGGTCGGTCGCGGCGATCCCGGTGTTCGTGTGGGAGGTGAGTCTCGCCGTCCGGCTCATCGCCAAGGGCTTCGAGCCGTCGCCCCTCACCTCAGGGGTCCCCCCTCGCTCCGGCGGCGCGTGAACCGGGCACAACTCCCGCGCCGCAGGCGTCCTGCTGAGCGTTTCGGCGTGCGCGACAGTTCCCTCATGGGCGACGGTTGACCCGGCCCGCCGTATTTCGCGGCCGGGTCGCGAAGCCGCGTCCGAAGGAGACACCCATGCAGTGGACACTCGAAGTCGTCCCGGTCCCGGTCACCGACATGGACCGGGCCAAGGAGTTCTACGCCGAGAAGGCCGGATTCCACGTCGACCTGGACGACGAGGTCGCCCCCGGGGTGCGCATCATCCAGGTGACTCCCCCGGGTTCACGGTGCTCGATCGCCATGCTCCAGGGCATGCCCCCGGCGCCCGGCACCAAGCAGATGGCCCCCGGTACGCTCCAGGGCCTCCAGTTCTGTGTCACCGACATCACGGCGGCCCGCGAGGAGTTGCTGGCGCGGGGCGTGGACGTCTCCCCGATCCGCCACGTCGGCGCGGCGGGCTGGGAGGACGGCAAGGGCGGCACCTGGAACTCGTTCATGTCCTTCGAGGACCCGGACGGCAACGGCTGGGTGGTCCAGGAAGCTCCGTCGGAGCTGTCGCAACGCTGAGCTGCGACGGCCCGGCCCGCCGGCCGCCCGCGATCACCGCCCGGCCCCGGTCACGGCCGCCTGCCGCAGCAGGTCGGTGACCAGGGCGAGCGGTGGCCAGTTCAGACGGCCGCGTCCGGCGACAGCGTACGCCCGCAGCTCCACGTCCGGGCCGGTGAGCGGGACGAGCCGCACCTGCGGGTACAGCACGGTGCCGAGCGGCAGCAGGCCCACGCCGAGCCCGGCCGTGATCATGCCCTGCACCAGGTCGAGGCTGTCGGCCTGGTGCGTGACGCGGGGGACGAACCCCGCCATCGAGCCCAGCGTACGGATGACGTCCTCGTCGGCGGTGTTGCGCGAGTTCACGATCCAGTCGTACGAGCGGAACCGGTGGACGATGTCCAGCGCCGTCCCCCCGCCGGCGTCGGCGTGCGCGGGCACACCCAGGCCCCACTTGGCCGTCCACAGCGCCGTGGCGCTCACGGCAGGATCCTCTGCGGCCGGCGCGAGGTTGTAGTCGTACGTGAGGGCCAGATCGGCTTCGTCCGCCGCCAGCAGGGCCAGCGCCTCGGCGGGCTCGTGCTCCCGGATCAGGACGTGCAGCCGCGGATGGCTCACGGCCAGGTCGGTGACGAGGGGCAGCAGGTACGCGCGGATGGCGGTGGCGAAGCCGGCGACCCGCAGGGTGCCGTTGGGCTCCGCCCCCGGTGTGAGGTCGAGGTACGCCGCCTCGACGGCGGCGAGGATGGTCACGGCGTGTTCGGCGAGCCGCCGGCCCGCCGGGGTGAGCCTGACCCGCCGCCCGTGCGGCTCGATCAGCGCGGTGCCCATCTCACGGGCCAGTACGGCGATCTGCTGGGACACCGTCGAGGTGGTGGTGCCCTGCGTCTCGGCCACGGCCCGCATCGACCCCAGCCGGGACAACTCCACCAGCAGGCTCAGCCGTCGTGTCTCCATGCCTCCATTGTTCAGGAATCCCGAACAGACCGTCCATGATCGGCACGTGGACACGGACGATGTCCAGGCCCTCTACTTGGGGCCCATGAGCCCGCTGACCTCCCCGAACACCACATCCCGCACCGACAGGGCGCGCCTGCGGGGCGCCGAGGGCGGAGCCCTCATGACCCTGGCGTCGATGTCGAGCGTCCAACTCGGTCTGGCCCTGTCGGTCACCCTGCTCGACCAGCTCGGCGCCCTGGGCACGACCGGCCTGCGCCTGGCCTGGGCGGGCCTGCTGCTGCTCCTGCTCGTACGCCCCCGCCCCCGCGACTTCGCCGGCCGGGACCTGCTGGCCTGTACCGTGCTCGGCGCCGTGACCACCGGCATGATGGTGTTCTTCATGCTCGCCGTGACGCGCCTGCCGCTCGGCACCGCCAGCGCGCTGGAGTTCCTCGGTCCGCTGGCGGTCTCCCTGTACGGGCCGGGCGGCGGGCGGGGGCGCTGGACCGCCGCGGCGGCGGTGGGAGTCGTCCTGCTCACCGAGCCCTGGCACGGCGGTACCGATGTCGTGGGAGTCGGCTACGCGCTGGCCGCGGCAGCGTGCTGGGCCGGCTACATCCTGCTGACCCAGCGCGTCGGCGACACCGTCACCGGGCTCAACGGGCTCGCCCTGTCCATGCCCGTCGCGGGCGTGCTCGGCGTGCTCGTCGCCGCGCCCTCCGGCCTGGGCCAGGTGACGGGGCGACTGCTCCTCGTCATGCTGGGGCTGGCCGCGCTGAGCGTCGTTCTGCCGTTCGTCCTCGAGTTCCTCGCCCTGCGGCGCCTGACCACGTCCGCCTTCGGCACCCTGATGAGCCTGGAGCCGGGCATCGCTCTCCTCGCGGGACTGGTGGTACTCGGCCAGATGCCCGGGGTCCTGCCCGCACTCGGCGTCGTGTGCGTCGTGGTCGCCGGCATCGGCGCGACCCGCACCGGGGCCCGCGAACCGGCGCCGGCCGAGGCCCCCGTCACCGCCGACGCGCGCTGATCGGAGGCTCGTACAGGCGGCCCGTCCGTCGCAGGCGTCGCGGGCCGCACACGGGTGGGCCCGAGGCCCGTCGCGTGAGCTCGCGGATCAGCCGGGCATGGCAGCGGCCAGCAGCCCGGCGTCCGGCGACGCGCCCCGGTACGCGCGGTGCCTCTCAGTAGGCGTTGCGGCGGCGCAGGGCGAAGGGCCGGCCGTCCGGGTCGACGAGCAGGCGGTATAGGGGCATGGCCAGCGCCTTCTCCGGCCGTGAGAGATCCGGCGGTCGGTACGTGCGCAGCCGTCCCGGCGGCCGGGGCCCGCGCCCGCCGCCGTCGTGCCAGGCGTCCAGCGCGGCCGCGCTCGCCGCGAAGGCGTCGAACGCCTCGACGGGGTCGCACAGGGCGTCCGGGGCATCAGGGGCTCCGGGTTGTTCCCGGTCCAGGTGTTCGCGGGAGAGTTCCAGGCGCAGATCTCTCGCGTAGACGCGCGCGCCGTCCCCCAGACCGGCGGGGTCGCGCGGTTCGCGCGGGTCGGCGGTCGCGTCCAGTACGGCGCAGTCGAGTTCGGAGTCGTGCGTCCAGGAGCGCAGGTTGATGTTGTCGGACCCCACCGAGGCCCAGACGTCGTCGATCACGCACACCTTCGCGTGCACGTAGACGGGTGTCCCGGCATGGTTCTCCAGCCCGTATACCGCCACGCGCCCCTCTCCCCCGCGCCGCAGCCTCTCCAGCGCGGTGATCCGGCCGACCAGGTTCATCGGCAGGCTGATCCGGCCGTCCTGCTCGGGGACGGAGGGGATGACCGCGACGAGCCGCAGTCCGGGGTTGTCGGCCAGCGCCCGGGCGAAGAACTTCACCACGTGCGGGGACCACAAGTACTGGTCCTCCAGGTAGATGAGCGCGCGGGCCCGCCGCAGCGCCTTGAGGTAGCCGCGCGCGATGCTTCGTTCCCCGTCGGGAGCGAAGTCGTAGCCGCGCAGCAGACGGTTCGGGTACGTGCGCAGGAGCTGGACGGTGTGCGTGCCGCAGGGTGACGGGTCGGGCAGTTGGGGCGGCAGCGGGTCCGCGTCGACGTCCTCCCGGTGCGCGCGCTCGCGCAGGCGGGTGACGGGGCTGCGGCTGAGCGGGGACGGGTCTTCCCAGCGTTCGCGGAAGCACGCCTCGACGTCACCGACGGCCGGTCCGCGCACGGCGAGCTGGATGTCGTGCCAGGGCGGGCGCGGTCCGTACGCGGCGGAGATGGGCTGCGCCTGGGGGTCGCCGCGGTGCGCGGCGTCGTCGTTGCGGTTGTGGCACAGGTCGGTGCCGCCGACGTACGCGACGTCCAGCTCCGGGCGGCCGGGGTGCCGGAGTACGACCAGCTTCTGGTGGTGGGAGCCGCCGGGGCGTACGCGCATGTCGAGCAGGCACTCCCCGCCCGCCGCTTCGATCTCCTCGCCGAGATGGCGGTTCTCGGTCTCGCTGAACTGGAAGCGGTCCAGGTGGGAGCGCCAGACCAGTCCCTTGACGATCACCCCGCGCTGCGCCGCCTCGCCCAGTACGGCGCCGATCTCGGTGTCCTGGCCCGCCAGCCGCTCGTCGGGGTCGCCGCGCCAGTCGGTGAACAGCAGGAGATCACCGGCGCGCTGTTCGCGGATCGCCGCGAGAAGTTCCCGGAAGTACGTCGCGCCATGGACCAGGGTCCGTACGTGATTGCCGTCCGACCAGGAGGCCCGGTCCGGGCGGCGGCTGTCCAGGCGGGTCGCGGTATTGCCGCGTTCGCCGGACGTCAGGAGCCATTCGGTGCGTCCCACGGCCTGGAACCTCCCGCCCGGTCGGGGATGTCGGTGCGTCTCCGCGCCGTGCGGGTACCCGCTTCCCGCCGGCTCACCCGGCCCGGGCGTCCCAGCCGGCCGTCTCACGATCGGTCGGCGCTCGGCGGTCGGGCCGGGACGTCGGATCGGGGACGTCAGGCCGGCGGGGCCTGCAAGGGGTGGGCGGCCAGGGCCTCGGCCGTGGTGTGCAGGTTCGCGGCCATGGCGCGGCCGGTCCGGTGCGCCCAGTCGTGCCCGCGCTCGTCGTCGAGGTAGTCGGGCCCGGCCCCCGGACCGAGGTGCCAGTACGTCCATGCCTGGCCGGGAATGGTGTAGCCGATGTCGCCGAGGGCTCCGCCGATCTCGCTGATGACGTGGTGGGCGCCGTCCTCGTTGCCGGTCACCACGACGCCGGCGACCCGGTTGTACGCCACCGGCCGGCCCTCGTCGTCGGTTTCGGACAGCATGGCGTCCATCCGCTCCAGCACCCGCTGGACGACCGAGGACGGCCGGCCGAGCCAGGTCGGGGACGCGACGACGAGGATCTCGGAGCGCAGCAGCTGCTCGTGCACCCGCGGCCAGTCGTCCCCCTCCCCCATGTCCGACTGCACGCCGGGCAGCAGGTTGAGGTCCACGGCCCGTACCGATTCCACGCTCACCCCGCGCGACACCAGTTCCGCCGTGACCACTTGGGCCAGCGCCTCGGTGTTCGACGGCTCGGGTGAGGGCTTGAGGGTGCAATTGATCATGAGAGCTCGCATGTGTGACCGACTTCCCTGCCACCTCGTGCGCTAACCACGCCGGGGCCCGTCGGCGGGTGTGGAGCTCTTCCCGGGGCCGCCGCTGCGGGCGGACAGGGCGTAAACCTCCTGTTTCCGGTTTTCCTCCGGGTGGCTCACGCCGATTCGCCCCTTCAGACGCGACGGCGTCTCATGGAGACAGCGAGCGGGCCGGTCCCGCTCGCCGTGAGCGCAGAAGGGCACGCCGATGTACGAGATGCGCGCCGAGTCGACTGTCGGCAGAGGCGAACTGATCTGGCACGTCATCCGCAAGGATGTGGACCCCAGCGCCCTGTGCGGGCGCTTTCTGACCCAGGTGTCACCGGCAGCGCTGTTCTCCCAGATCGAGGCGGCCGCGGAACGTTACTGCCCCTCGTGCATGACGGCGTTCAGTACGGCCTTCAGGAGTCACGGCCACTGAGGGGGCCGGCGACCCCGGTACCCGCGCCCCGGCGTCACGCCGACGGACGGCTCTGTCCGGCGGAGCGCTGGGGCGCCGACGTGGGGCTCCGGTGGCGGGGGGCCGCCTGCCGGGGCGGCCGGGTGAGGGTGATCTGCCGGACGAGCTGCTGGAAGCAGGCGAGCGCGGCGAACGACGGGAGAGCGGCGGCCGCCACGTCCACGACCGTGCGGGGAACCTGGGAGACGCACAGGAGTACCGACACGGTGGAGAAGAGGAGTACGACGCTCCACGAGTGCACGGCACGGCGCTGGTGCAGCGCGGCGCGCAGGATGGAGAGCGAGGCGACCATCCAGGGCCCGTAGACGAGCAGCGGCCACCACGAGACGGCGCTTTCGGCGGTGCGGTAGCTGGCGAGGTGGCGCAGGGGGTCGTACGTGACCATGCCGCCGAAGACGCACACCATGGAGACGATGACCGCGGCCAGCGCGGCGAGGAAGAAGCTCATCGTCTGGAGCACCCCGGCCGGGCGTTTCCGTGACGGTGCGCGGCGGCGGCGGGGCGCGGTGCGCACGACTGGCAGTTCCGCCGTGATGCGCGTCAGACCTTCGAGGGGCGTACCGGTGTCCTCGGTCGCCGCGACGTCCGCCTCGAGGTCCGGGCCGTCCGGGCCGACGGGCGGCGCGGCGGTGTCCGCGTCCGCCTTCAGTGCCTCTTGCAGCAGGTGGGCGAGTTCCTCCGCCGGGTCCCAGGGCATGTCGAGCGGACCGAGGGGGTCGAGGGGCGCGGGCTGCGCGTGTCTGGCCCCGCTCCGCGGACGGCCGTCGACCTGGGGCGACCAGGGGCCGGCGCCTGGGCCTTCGTCCGGCGGTCCCGTCCGGTGACGTCCGCGCGCTTCATGCATGGCACGGCCCGCCCGGCCGGTCCCGACGGCCGTCCTCGGCTGCGGCGGCGTGCAACAGTCCGACGAACTCGGCCTCGATGCGCCCCAGCTCCGTCAGGAAGACCTCAAGGAGCGGGGACGAGTAGCGCAGGTCGACGCACCGGTCGTCGTCGTGCAAGGTCGCGTGTACCCGCTGGGCGAAGCCGCCGCGTACGGGGGGCGTGAAGACCCACTTCCCCATCCGCACAGCCGGGGCGGCGACTTCACTCCTGGGGCCGATCGAGCCAGGCACGGGCGAGTCGGCCCGCTGCGCTTTCGTCATATTCCGCCCAACGGTGCAGGCATTGGGCAGGATGTGCGGCATTTGGGTGATGGGGGAGCATACGGGCGTTCGCGCCCAGGCGGTTTATCGGTTCTGCGGGGGGCCTGCGGTGTACGGTGCGCCCTTCCCCGGCCCGCCCGGGCCCGGCCCGGTTCCGCTCCACCCCGCCAGGTGGTGCGGAACCGGCGGAAGCCGCGGCCGGGGCGATCACGCCGCCACGGGTGGAGGCGTCCGGCCGGTGAGCCGCCCCCAACCTACGGCGCGCGCCGGCCGCCGACGACGGGCCGGCCCGGGGGTCCGGAGGTGCGCCGGGGGCGCACAGAGGTGTGGGCGCCGACCGGGCGGTGCTTCGCGCCGGTCGCCCGCCGGCCAGGACGCCCCGCCGCTCCCGCATCACTCTCGACGTCCCCGCCGTCAGCGGCCGGCCGCGTGCTCCGGGACGGCGGCGGCCAGTGGTGGAACGACCTCCCGTGGCGGCGCGTGGGCCGTTTCGGGAAGTCGGTGACGGCGCAGGGCTGTTGCTCGAAGGACCAGGTGGAGCGGCCGGGGTCACGGTGGCCGTGGCGGATCACTCACTCAGCGGGCCCATGCCGTACCCGGCGCGTGCGCCGCGCGGTACGGTCCTTTCGTGGAGCTCGACACGTTCACCGATCTGCTCGACTACCCGATGTACCTCGTGACCGCCGCGACGGCGGACGAGCGGGCGGGGTGCCTGGTGGGATTCGCCTCCCAGACCTCGATCGACCCGTCCCGGTTCGTGGTGTGGCTCTCCCGCGCCAACCGCACGTACCGTGTGGCGCGCCGGGCCGAGCACGTGGCGGTGCACCTGCTGAGACGTGAGGACAGGGCGCTGGCCGAACTGTTCGGCGGCGAGACGGGCGACAGCGTCGACAAGTTCGCGCGCGTCGCCTGGCAGCCGGGGCTCGGCGGGACCCCTGTGCTGGACGCGGCGTGCGCCTGGTTCGTCGGACGCGTACTGGACCGTTTCGACGGCGGGGACCACGTGGGGTTTCTCCTCGCGCCGGTGGCGCTGTCCCCGCACGCGGCCGGCCGCCCCCGGTTGCTCGGCCTGACCGACGTCGCCGGCATGACGCCGGGCCATCCCGCCTGATCCCGCACCGCGAGTCACCCTGCGGCGCGGCCGGGCAGAGCCCGGACCGCCGGCCCCGCCGCTGCGCGCGGGGCCGGCGCCGGATCCCACGGCGCTGCTGCCGGGGCGACACTGCTACCAGATGGACTCGACCCACTCGGGGTGGTCGATGAACGGGTTCCGGTTGTGCTGGTAGGTGCTGTAGATGACCTCGTTGCGGCGCTTCTCGAAGGCGTCCGGCGGGTCCTGGAGCGACCACTGCTTCAGGACGCTGAGGCGGCCGATCGCCGGGAGCGAGCCGTTGCCGACGCGGTCGTTGGGTTCGAGGTCGGCGAAGCCGTCGCCGCCGTCGTACCGTACGGCCATGTAGAGGATCATGCGGGCCACGTCGCCCTTGACGGCGTTGCGGGGCTCGAAGCTGTCGGCGTCGGTGTAGTTCCCGGTCGCGCCCGACACGGCGGAGCCGCCGTTGTCGAAGTCCTTGTTGCCGCGGATGCTGTTGACGGTGACGTCTTCCGGGCGCAGGTGGTGCAGGTCCGTGCCGGGCCCGGTGGAGGTGCCGAAGTCGCCGTGCGACTTGGCCCACACGTGTTCGCGGTTCCAGTCGCCGGTGTTGCCCCCACTGCGGGTCTTGGCGATGGACTTGCCCGTGTAGAGCTCGATGACGTTCGCGGTGTTGGCCGGGTCCTGATCGGTGTTCTTCAGGGCTGTCCACACCTGGTCGTACGACACCGTGGACTGCGACCTGATGATCGTGTGCAGCGCGCTCTTGAGCGTGGCGCCGGTCTTGCCTTCGGCGGCGGCGTAGTACGAGTCGACGTCCGCGGCGGCGGCGGTCGCGGCGCTGCCGGTGACCGGAGCGGCGGATCCGGCCTGGGTGGGGGACGCTGCGGCCACGCCTATGGACGCGGCCGCGACCAGGGCGGCGGCCCATCTCAGAGTGATGCGACGGGACATGGGGATGGTGTCCTCTCACGGGCGCCCGATGGGGCGGGCGATCTCGACGGTGGTCGGACCTTGCCACACCGTGGACAACTTCGGATGACATCCACGCAACAACCACAATTCAAGATCACAACTGTTCATCGGCCGCCACGTCGACCTCCGAACTGGCCCCGAAGGGGCGCACGTTCAACCTGACGCCGCGCAGGAAGGGGTTAGCGCGGGGTCCATGAGCCGTCACCACCACGGCAGTTGCCGCCGCCCGGCCTCAGCGGCCGGGCGAGGGAACGGCCGTGAACGTGACGTCCGTTGCGGTGGCGGTGATCTCGGCCCCGGCGCCGAGGGCCCATTCCGCGACGCGTGAGACCACGGCGGCCGGAACGGCCTCGCTGATACCGGGCGCCGCCGGGATGTCCTGTGTGGCGTGGGCGTCGTGCGGGATCACGACCCGGTAGCCGAGCGCCAGCGCCGTACGGGCCGTGGCCAGTACGCACATCTCCGACATCACCCCGCAGACAGCGAGTGCCCGTACCTCCGCGTCGGCCAGCACACGCCCCAGCGAGGTGCCCGCGAACCCGTCGTCCTCGGGCTTGCGGACGACCACCTCGGTGGGACCCGGCTGCGGCGGGTGGTGGAGTTCCCAGCCGGGCGTGTGCGGCTCGTCGTCCGCTCCGGCCGGCCCGTCGTTCTGGATGTGGACCACGAGCGCCCCGCTCCTGCGCGCCCGCGCGATCAGATCGCCCGTACGGTCCACGAGGCGGGCGGCGTCGGGTACCGCGCCTGCGCCTTGGACGAACGCCGACTGGACGTCCACAACGAGCAGGGCCTCAACGGGTTTCTCGGAAGTGATCACACCGCCATCATGGCCGCCCGCGCCGCCTGCCCGCACATGATTTCGACCCGGCTGGAGCCGGCAGCGAACGCGTCTCACGGACGCGATGCGCGCGGCTGGACGCACGCGTGGTGGCACGCGCCTCCCGGTGGCGGGCGCGTCAGCGTCCGGGAGCCGCTGCCTCGCGTCCCGCGACGACGACGGCCCCGAGCCCCCGTGTGCGGTAGCTGTCGGCGTCGAGGGTCACCACCTCCGCGTGGTGGGCCAGGCGGTCGACCGTCGCGGAGGCGATCCCGGCGTCCTGGAAGATCTCCTCCCAGCGCCCGAACGGCCGGTCGCTGGTGACGATCAGTGAGGCCCGCTCGTAGCGGTGGGAGACGAGCTGGAAGAGGAGGTGGGGCGCTTCCCCCTCCAGGGGCGCGTAGCCGAGTTCGTCCACGATCAGCACCGGATACTCGTCCAGCCGTGCGAACTCCTTCGCGAGCCGGCCGGCTGCCTTCGCCTCGCCGAGGCGGGCGGCCCACTCGGCCGCCGTGGCGAACAGCACCTGGTGGCCCGCCTGGCACGCCCGTACGCCCAGCGCCACGGCCAGGTGCGTCTTGCCGGTGCCAGGAGCACCGAGGAAGACGACGTTGCGCCTGCTGCCGACGAAGTCGGCCTTGCCCAGCCGCGCGAGGGTCTCGGGGCCCGGCGAACGCAGGTGGCTGTCGTCGAACATCTCCAGGGCCTTGCGCGCGGGGAAGCCGGCCGCCTCGATCCGCGCCTCCGCCGCACTGCCCGGCACGTCGGGCTCGTGGTCCCGCTGGCGCGGCAGGACGACCGGTTGCGGCTCGGCCGCGGCCTGCCCCCGGTGCTCGTGCGAGGCCATGGGGCCGGACATGTAGGCGAGGATCGCCGCCGAGGCGATGAACGCCATGTGGATCACCGTTCCCCACAGCAGGTCGTGCTGGGGCGTGTGGTGCACGTCCACGAACATCTGGAGCAGGTGGACCGACGAGATGCCCACGATGGCGGTGGCCAGCTTCACCTTCAGGACGTTGGAGTTGACGTGCGAGAGCCACTCGGGCTGGTCGCGGTGGCCCTGGAGTCCGATCCGGGAGACGAAGGTCTCGTACCCGCCGACGATCACCATGATCAGCAGATTGGCGATCATCACGACGTCGACCAGCTTGAGGACGGCGAGCATGACATGGGTCTCGTCCGCCCGCCCGCTGACCACGTGGTCGATGAGGTGCCACAACTCGTTGAAGAACTTGTAGACGTAGACCCCCTGCGCGGCCACCAGGCCGAAGTACAGCGGAGCTTGCAGCCATCGGGTGGCGAAGAGCGCGCACCCGAGCGTCGTCATGGTCGATGGGGACGAGGCAGGGCGGGACACAGGACCTCCGGCCGTGGGGAGCTTCGTATTCTTGTGGTCCACGGCCGAAAATCTGAATTCGCGCCACCCTTTGGGGTTAATAGAATTCCAGTAGGACAGCCGCATATGTCCACGAAGGGACCGCAGCTTGCCCGGCTACACCGGCTCGGGGGCGAAGGGCGTGAGTTCGTCAGCGCCCGGCTGGACGACGGCGCACGTGGCCTCGGGCAGCTCGTTCCACACGCCCGGCAGGTCCCCCAGCGGCTCGGACACGATGAGCCGCGTGTCGGGCGAGACGTTCCGCAGGAACGCGAGGTCGGGGTGGAGCGCCCGTACGGTGGCCGGCCGGGCGCTGTAGAACAGCGACCGCGAGCGCATCTGGCTGGAGTACCGGAAGGCCCACAGCCGCTCACTGTCGGTCACCGCGACGGTCATCTGGAGCGGGAACTCCACCCCGTGCTCATGCCCCATCGCCTCCACCAGACCCGCCATCCGCGCCACCGCGCCCGGGGCGTCCTGGTCCAGACCGAGGGTGATGGCCAGGTAGAACATCACCTCGGAGTCCGTCGAACCCTCCAGCGACGAGAACAGCGCCGGGTCGATGGCCATGGACAGGGCGCGCCGCATCCGGTGGAAGTCGGTGATCACCCCGTTGTGCATCCACATCCACCGTCCGTGACGAAAGGGATGGCAGTTCGTCTGCTGCACGGCCGTACCGGTCGAGGCGCGCACGTGGGCGAAGAACAGCGGTGAGCGGACGTGGTCCGCGATCTCCTGGAGGTTCCGGTTGTTCCAGGCGGGGCCCGTGTCGCGGACGATGGCCGGAGTGCCGGCGCCGGATCCGTACCAGCCGATGCCGAATCCGTCGCCGTTGGTCGTCTCCACCCCCATCCGCGAATGAAGGCTCTGGTCGATCAGGGAGTGAGCGGGCTTGTACAGGATGTCACCGAGCAGTACGGGAGTCCCGGAATAGGCAAGCCATCGGCACATGGAGAACACTCCCTGCCTCGACGCAGCTTCCCCTGGCGGATGCCCAGCACGATCGCCGGGAAACGGGTGTACTCAGGTACCGGACTTACGGCCGTAGACGAAGACGTCGTCGCCGGTGCGGAGCATGCTCCAGTACTTGGAGGCGGCGGTTTTGGTCATGTTGACGCACCCGTGCGAGCCGGGCGGCGCCCAGACGCTGATGCCGACGGAGTGGAACGCCTGGCCGCCGTCGAAGAACTGGCTGTACGGCATCGGCACGTCGTAGATGCTGGAGACGTGGTCGATGTTGCGCCAGTAGATCTTCTTCAGGCCGGTGCGCGTCTCGTAGCCGTCGCGTCCGGTACGCACCGGGACGGGTCCGTACTTCAGCTCCCTGCCGTCCTGGATCCAGCTGAGCTGGAGCGTCAGGTCGACGCAGGCGATACGGCCCTTGTTCGTCGGGCAGTTCCCGGACCGGTTCGGGTTGGTCCCCACGGCCTTCTGCTTGTTCATCAGATTCATGACGCCCCAGGTGACGGGGCCCGCGAAACCGGCGTTCGGGCTGATGGAGTGTTTCGTCTGGAATGCCTGGATCGCCCGGCAGTCCGCCGCCGACTGCCTTCCGTCGACCGGCCGGCCGAGGAACTTCTCCACCTGCTTCTGGTAGGGGCCGGTCTGCGTCGTGCACGAGGCGGCCTGGGCGGGCGCGGCGCCCAATGCCACGGTGAGCGGAGCCACCAGTGCGGTAATTCCGGCTGCGACGATTCCTCTTCGGCGTATGTCCCTCACTGCGTCCGCCTTCCTGAGCGCCCGTGATTAACGTTTCGCCTAATAGACGGCCGAAATGGGGTCACAGTTGCACGGAAGAAGGAGACGGTTCGGTAACCGCCCCAATGCGGTTCGGTAACCGCCTCGGTGAGAGCGGTGAACGCCTCAGCCCGGCGAGGTGACGGCGCCGGGCACGAGCGCCCAGACGTACTTGCCGTCCGTGTGCGTTTCGACGCCCCAGCGCGAGGTCAGCCGGTCGAGGATGTGCAGCCCGAATCCCCCGACGCCGCCGTCGAGATCGGGAACGCGCCGGGAGGGCGGCCGGGGACTGGCGTCGCGGACGGTCAGGCGGACGCCGTCCTCGGTCGGGTCCAGCTTGAGCCAGGCATCCGTGCCGGCGTGCCGGTGGGCGTTGGTGACCAGCTCCGAGACGAGGAGCACCACGACGTCGACACGTTCCGCCGGCCAGCTCCACGCCTCCAGCGTTTCCCGGGCGAGATCGCGGGCATGACCGAACGCGCCGGGCCCCTGGGCGATACACCAGCCGTGGCCGGTCACGGCGTCAGACATCGCTTTCGCGCGTCCGTCTGGAAATGATCACGTCCATGGATCCCTCGACCGAACTCGAATCATGGGCAAAGGCTACGGGATCCGTGGCGGATTCCGTCAGGTCCTCGCGCTCAAGGCTTCTCCGCCCCTTTGCAGGAGCCGCTTTCCGGGGCCGCCGTCCTCAAGTCCTCGACGTGCGGCGCGCGGTGGGGATTCGCCCTGTTGTTCAAATGGCCGGATCGGGGCAGACGGCAGCAATGAATGATCTTCACGCTGCCGCATCCAGGGGTGACCTTCACATATGACCATATCCATGCGCAGGCCGGGACGGACCGAGCGGAGAAGGGCATTCAGCCTCCGGCAGACGATTCTGTGCTTCGGCCTGGTGGGCGTGGTGCTGTGCGGGGCCGGGCTCACCGTCAGGCTCGCCGTACGAACCGCCGACAGCCGTCCGCTGGTTGCCGTGCTGATCGCGGTCGCCGTGGCCTGCGCGGTGGCGGCCTCACGCCGGGCACGGGGGCGCCGGAGCGCCGCGCGCGTCGCCGAAGCCGTCGTGGAGGCCACGTACGAGATGGCCGAGGGCGCCCCGGCCGGGGCGGGGCGCGGCGCTCCCGCCCCCGCCGCGGCGACGGAGGCACAGGCCGTCGCGGAAGCGCCCGTCGAGACCTTCGCCGCGGCGGACTACGCCGCGATGGACCCGGCGGACTTCGAGCAGGCCGTCGCCGCGCTGTGCGAGCGGGACGGCTGCCACGACGTCCACGTCGTCGGCGGAGCCGGGGATCTCGGGGCCGACGTCGTGGGCACCACGCCCGACGGACGGCGCTTCGTCATCCAGTGCAAGCGCTACGGCCCGATGAACAAGGTCGGCTCGCAGGACGTGCAGCGCTTCGGCGGCACGTGCTTCGCGGTGCACGAGGCCGAGGTCGCGGCCGTCGTCACCACCGGTGAGTTCACCCGGCCCGCCGCCGAGTACGCCGAGCAGTGCGGAATCCTGTGCGTCGACCACGCGGGGCTCGCGGCATGGACCGACGGCAGCGGCCCGGCCCCCTGGGAGGCGGAGGTGAGCGCGCCCGTCGGCGATTGCCCCTGATTCATTGCCGTACAGCATGAATACAAAATTGAAGCCAGGGCACACCGTCGTGGGAACAAGCTCTACCAGGGAGGGACAGAGACATGACAGCGACTTCCGCCCAGGCCGCCGACACCGACAGCACGGAGGCCGCGGCCCCGTCGGGTGTCGGTGCACCGGCCGGTGCCGAGGAGTTGCCTTGGATCGAGGACGCGGGGAAGGTGGCCCCGAAGGACGCTCGAGCACTGTCGAAGCTGTTCTTCGAGCGGCTCCAAGTCCTTGAAGAGGGCACTCACGAGTACCAGTACGCCCGCAACACCCTCGTCGAGATGAACCTCTCTCTCGTGCACTTCTCCGCGCGCCGGTTCCGCAACCGCGGCAGCGGCGAGATGGAGGACATCATCCAGGTCGGGACCATCGGCCTCATCAAGGCCATCGACCGGTTCGACCTCTCGCGCGAGGTCGAGTTCACCAGCTTCGCCCTCCCCTACATCGTCGGGGAGATCAAGCGCTTCTTCCGCGACACCTCGTGGGCCGTCCACGTTCCCCGGCGGCTCCAGGAACTGCGGGTCGAGCTCGCGAAGGCCAAGGAGCGCCTCTCCCTCGACCTCGGCCGCGAGCCGACCGTCAAGCAGCTCGCCGACCACCTCAACCTCACCGAGGAAGAGGTCATAGAGGGCATAGTCGCCTCGAACGGTTACGTCGCGGGCTCCCTGGAGACACCCAGCGACGGCGGCGACCACGGTGAGGGGGCCCGGACCGTCGCCGACGTGCTGGGCGAGCCGGACCCCGCCATGGAGACGATCGAGGATCTGCACACGCTGGCTCCCCTGCTGGACCAGCTCGACGACCGGGAGCGCCGTCTCATCGAGATGCGTTTCGGCCAGGAGCTGACCCAGGCCCAGATCGGGGAGCACCTCGGCGTCTCGCAGATGCAGGTCTCGCGCCTGCTGAGCCGTACGATCGCGAAGCTCCGGGCGGGCATGTTCGCCTGAGCGTCCGCCCCTGCGCCGGGCGGACCGGTGCGGCCGCCGCAGGGCCACGAGCCACTCCGTGGGCGCTCGTGGCCCGCGGCGGCCCCCACGCGTGCGCTCCCGGTGGCGCGGGCGGCGGCCACGGGCCGGGGCGCCCGCGCGAAGGACCGCCGGCCGCGGGTTTCGGCCGGGGCCCCGGCGTACAGAAACCCCTGCGGGACCGGCGGCGCACCAGAATGCTTGCCGCATAGCAACTGTGGCAGGATGAGCCCGACCGTACATCCGGACCATTCGGCCTAGAATCACCGCGGCCGGTTCCCTGACGGTCGGTCCACGGGGGCTTGCAGAACGAGGGGCGGAAAAACACGATGACTGTGGGCCAGGGGCAGGGAAAGCGCGCCGCCGTGCGGGTGCGCGACGCCGAGCGGAACGGCGCGGCCGGGGCAGTGGGCGAGCCGGAGCTGCGGCAGCTGCTCGCCGGACTGACCGCGGTGCGCGACGGCGACTTCGGCACCCGTCTGCCGGCCGACAGCGAGGGCCTCCTCGGAGAGATCGCCACCGTCTTCAACGGCATGGTCGACCAGCTCTCGCTGTTCACCTTCGAGGTGACGCGCGTCGCGCGCGAGGTCGGCACCGACGGCAGGCTCGGCGGCCAGGCGCACGTACCCGGTGTGGACGGTACGTGGAAGGACCTCACGGACTCCGTCAACGCCATGGCCGGCAACCTCACGACCCAGGTGCGGGACATCGCCCAGGTCGCGACCGCCGTGGCCAGGGGCGACCTCTCGCAGAAGATCACCGTGGACGCGCGCGGGGAGATCCACGCGCTGAAGAAGACCATCAACACCATGGTCGACGAGCTGTCGGCGTTCGCCGACGAGGTGACCCGGGTGGCCCGCGAGGTCGGCACCGACGGCCGCCTCGGCGGCCAGGCGCAGGTCCCCGGGGTCGGCGGAACGTGGCGCGACCTCACCGACTCCGTGAACTTCATGGCCGGGAACCTCACGGCGCAGGTGCGGTCCATCGCCCAGGTCGCGACCGCCGTCGCCCAGGGCGACCTCACGCGCAAGATCGACGTCGACGCGCGCGGCGAGATCCTCGAACTCAAGACCACCATCAACACGATGGTCGACCAGCTCTCCGCCTTCGCCGCCGAGGTCACCCGCGTCGCCCGCGAGGTCGGCACCGAAGGCCGTCTCGGCGGCCAGGCCGATGTCAAGGGCGTCTCGGGCACGTGGAAGGACCTCACGGAGTCCGTCAACGTGATGGGCGACAACCTGACCGCACAGGTGCGGTCCATCGCCCAGGTCACGACCGCCGTCGCCCAGGGCGACCTCTCGCAGAAGATCCGCGTGGACGCGCGCGGCGAGATCCTGGAGCTGAAGGAGACCATCAACACGATGGTCGACCAGCTCTCCGCGTTCGCCGACGAGGTGACCCGGGTGGCCCGCGAGGTCGGCACCGAGGGCAACCTGGGCGGCCAGGCCACCGTGCGCGGCGTGTCGGGCACGTGGAAGGACCTCACCGACAACGTCAACGTCATGGCGTCCAACCTCACCAGTCAGGTCCGGTCCATCGCCCAGGTCGCGACCGCGGTGGCCCGCGGCGACCTGTCCCAGAAGATCACCGTGGAGGCGAAGGGCGAGGTCGCCGCGCTCGCCGGTGTGATCAACACCATGGTGACCACGCTGTCGGCGTTCGCGGACGAGGTGACCCGGGTGGCCCGCGAGGTCGGCACCGAGGGCATTCTCGGCGGTCAGGCGCAGGTGCCGAACGTGGCGGGCACCTGGAAGGACCTCACCGAGAACGTCAACTCCATGGCGAACAACCTGACCGACCAGGTCCGCAACATCGCCCAGGTGACCACCGCCGTCGCCCAGGGCGACCTCACGCGCAAGATCGACGTCGACGCGCGCGGCGAGATCCTGGAGCTCAAGACCACCATCAACACGATGGTCGACCAGCTCTCGTCCTTCGCCGCCGAGGTCACGCGCGTGGCGCGCGAGGTGGGCAGCGAGGGCCGCCTCGGCGGTCAGGCCGAGGTCGAGGGCGTGTCCGGCACGTGGAAGCGCCTGACCGAGAACGTCAACGAGCTGGCCGGCAACCTCACCCGGCAGGTGCGCGCCATCGCGGAGGTCACCGGCGCCGTGGCGGAGGGGGACCTCACCCGCTCGATCACGGTGGACGCGTCCGGTGAGGTGTCCGAGCTCAAGGACAACATCAACTCCATGGTGGAGTCGCTGCGCGAGACCACCCGGGCCAACCAGGAGCAGGACTGGCTCAAGACCAACCTCGCGCGCATGTCGGGCCTGATGCAGGGCCGGCGCGACCTCAAGGTCGTGGCCGAACTGATCATGGACGAACTGACGCCGCTCGTCGGGGCGCAGTACGGCGGCTTCTACCTCGCCCAGGAGCGGGGCGGCCTCAGCGAGCTGGAGCTCATCGGCTCGTACGGTCACCCGGGCGACGCCTCGGACACCGGGTGCCCGGTGCGCTTCCGGTTCGGGCAGTCGCTGGTCGGGCAGGCGGCGCGCAGCCGCCGCACGATCGCGATCGACGAGCTGCCGGCCGGTTACATCACGATCTCCTCGGGCCTCGGGTCCACCGACCCGGCCAGTCTGATCGTGCTGCCCATCGTCGTCGAGGGCCAGGTCCTCGGAGTGATCGAACTGGCCTCGGTCACCGCGTTCACCCAGGTGCACCGCGACTTCCTGGACCAGCTCATGGAGACGGTCGGCGTCAACGTCAACACGATCGTGGCCAACGCCCGCACCGACGAGCTGCTCGGCGAGTCCCAGCGCCTGGCCGCGGAGCTCCAGGCGCGGTCCGGGGAGCTCCAGGTGCGCCAGGAGGAGTTGCAGAACTCCAACGCGGAACTGGAGGAGAAGGCCGCCCTCCTCGCCTCGCAGAACCGTGACATCGAGACGAAGAACCTGGAGATCGAGCAGGCCCGCCAGGAACTGGAGGAGCGCGCCCGGCAGTTGTCGCTGGCCTCCAAGTACAAGTCGGAGTTCCTGGCCAACATGAGCCACGAGCTGCGCACACCGCTCAACAGCCTGCTCATCCTGGCGCAGCTCCTGTCGCAGAACCCGACCCGCAACCTGACGCCCAAGCAGGTGGAGTACGCGGGCATCATCCACTCGGCCGGGTCGGACCTGCTCCAGCTGATCAACGACATCCTCGACCTGTCGAAGGTCGAGGCGGGCAAGATGGACATCAGTCCGGAGCGCGTCTCGCTGCGCCGTCTGCTGGACTACGTGGAGGCGACCTTCCGGCCGATGACGGCCCAGAAGGGGCTCGACTTCCGTATCAGCGTCGCGCCCGGCGTGCCCACGGACCTGATCACGGACGACTCCCGGCTGCGGCAGGTCCTGCGCAACCTGCTGTCGAACGCCGTCAAGTTCACCGAGGAGGGCGCCGTCGAGCTGCGGATCGCCCCGGCCGCCGACTCGGACGTGCCGCCGCAGGTGCGCGAGTACGGCCCGGCCCTGACGTTCCGCGTCCTGGACACCGGCATCGGCATCGCCGAGCCGCAGCTCGAAGCGATCTTCGGGGCCTTCCAGCAGGCGGACGGCACGACCAGCCGCAAGTACGGCGGCACGGGCCTGGGGCTGTCCATCAGCCGGGAGATCGCGCACCTCCTCGGCGGAGCCATCCAGGCGGCCAGCGTCCTGGGCGAGGGCAGCACGTTCATCCTGCACCTGCCCGTGGCGAGATTCGAGGAACGCGAGGCGGTGGCGGACGAGGACACGCAGCAGCCGCTGGCGCTGTCCGCGCCCCAGCTCATTCCGGCGCAGCGCCGTCTGCTCGTCATAGAGGACCGGCCGCGCGGTCTGCTCTCCCTCGTCGCCGAGAGCGCCGTCGCGGAGCTGGCCGAGAACCAGAGCCTCGTCGACGCCCGCGGGCCGGTGCGGCTGCGTACCGCCGTGGGTCCGGAGGAGGCGGCGGCCGCCCTGGCGGCGGAGCCGTGCCACTGCGTCGTCCTGGGACTGGACATGGCCGGCGGGGCCGCCATGCAGTTGCTGGAGGCGCTGAACGGCGACCCGGGTCTGCGTCAGGTGCCGGTGCTCGCCCATCACACGCGGCGCCTCGACCAGCAGCAGGAACGCCGGCTGCTCGAACTGGCCCGTATGAAGCCCCTGGAACTGCTGCCCAGCCTCGACGAGCTGCGGGAGCGCATCGCGCTGCACCTGACGGCCGAGCGGCCGTCCGACGTGCTGCCCCTGGCGCGTTCGGCGGACTCCGCGGCGCTGACCACCTCCGCCCCGGACCTCGGGGAGAGCCCGGACGGCCAGCTGACGGGGCGTGTGGTCCTGGTCGTCGACGACGACGCCCGCAACGTCTACGCGCTGACCGGGATCCTGGAGATGCACGGCATGCAGGTGCTGCACGCCGACAACGGCCGCAAGGGTCTTGAGGTGCTGTCCCGGCACGACCACATCGAGCTGATCCTGATGGACGTGATGATGCCCGAGATGGACGGTTACGCCGCGACAGCGGCGATCCGGGCCATGCCGGAGCACGCGGACCTCCCGATCATCGCGGTGACGGCCAAGGCGATGGAGGGCGACCGGGAGAAGAGCCTGGCCGCCGGCGCCAACGACTACATCACCAAGCCGGTCGACGCCGATGTGCTCGTCGCCTGCATGCTCCGCTGGCTCAACCGGTGACGGGGCACAACCAGCGGCTCGACGCGCTGGCCGCCACCGTAGAACAACTGCGCCAGGACCTGGCGCTGGCGCAGGAGTCCAACGACGCCCGCGCCCTGATCGGGATCGCCACCGGCATCCTCGTCGAGCGCGGGCACGGCGGGCCGACGGAGGCGGCGCAGCACCTGGAGAGCCTGGCGGAAGCCGCCCGGCTCCCGCTCCTGGAACTCGCGGCAGACGTGGTCAACGCCGCGTCGGGCGACGCCGTCACCGACGTGCTGCCGCCGAGCGCGGCGCCCGGGGACAGGCAGGGCGCGCCGGGCGCGGTGCTGCGGCTGCGGGCGGCGGAGGCCGGCTCGCTGTCCAGTGATCCGCAGTCCGCGGCGGAGTCGCTGCTCGAACAGGCGCTCGCCCCGCTCGGGGCGGACTCCCTGGCGCTGTGGGCGGCCGGGCAGGACGGTGCCCTGGTCCTGGCGGGCCACGCCGGCTTCCCGCGCGGGGAGGCGGAGCGGTGGCGGTACGTCCCGCCCGGCGTCGGAACGCTCGCCCAGCGCGTGCTGAGCGCCCGCAAACCGCAGTGGTACGGCAGCCTGCCCGCCGGTTCCCTCGGCATCGGCGTGAGCAACGGCGGGGCCCGCGCCGTGCTGCCCGCCGAGAGCGCCGGCCGCCTCCTGGGCGTACTGGAGATCTGCTGGCCGCACCCGCAGCCACCGCTCACGCACGCCACCACCCGGCAGCTCGACGCGCTGGCCGACCTGTGCGCGCACACGCTGCCGGGCGCGGACATGGCGGGCACCTTCACGGACCAGCACCCCGACGACGCCAAGAACGCGCTGGGCGACCTCGCGGACGGGCTGCTCGATCCCGCGCTGGTGCTGCTTCCACTGATCGACGGCCAGGACGCGGTGTCGGACTTCCGCATCGCGCACACCAACGCCCACTTCAGCGACCTGGCGGGGCGTCCGCGCAGCGCGGTCACCGGCATGAGCCTGCTGGAGGCGTACCCGCTGACCGCACGCGAGGGCGGTCTCTACGAGCACGTCGTACGGGTCCACGCCACGGGTGAACCGTTTCGCTCCGAACGGATGGCGCTCGGCACCCTGGTGGCCGACGTGCCGCTCAGCACGATCGCCTCGGTGGGGATGTCCCGCTTCGGCGACGGCGTCCTGCTGACCTGGCGCGTCGAGAGCGAGACGACGCGGCTGGCCGAACTCCTCCAGCACGCGCAGCGGCTGGGGCGCATCGGCGGCTTCGAGGAGAACTTCGTCAACCGGCAGGTCATATGGAACAGCCAGCTGTTCTCCCTGTTCGGGCTGCCGCCGACCTCGTCGCCCGTACCGCTCGAAAGGCTGCACAAGCACGCCCACCCGGACGACTCGGTGGCCATCGGCCGTTTCCTGCGCACCCTGATGCACCACCGCCACTCCGCCTCCACCGCCTTCCGGCTGCAGCGCGCGGACGGAGTGGTACGCCACATCCGCATCGTCGCCGAGCCCGTGATCGGCCCGGTGGGCCAGCTGGTCGCCGTCCGCGGGGCGTACCAGGACGTCTCCTCGCAGCACTGGACCGAGGTGGCGCTGGCCGCGACCCGCGACCGGCTGGCCGACTCGGAGCAGCAGTCCGCCGAACGCAACCGCCTCGCCCTGCAGCTCCAGCAGGCGATCATGCCGCCCTCTCCCCCGGCGGTCGACACCTCCGGGCTGCGGGTCGCCGTGCGGTACCGCCCGGCCGAGGAGGGCCACCTGGTGGGCGGCGACTGGTACGACGCCGTCGTGCTGCCGTCGAAGATGGTCATGCTGGCGGTGGGCGACGTCGCCGGGCACGGCATCAAGGCGGCGACCGGCATGGTCGTCCTGCGCAACGCGCTCCGGGGCCTCGCCGCGACCGGCGCGGGCCCGGCGCAGCTGCTCGGCTGGCTGAACTCGGTGGCACACCATCTGACCGACCAGGTGACGGCCACGGCGATGTGCGGCATCTACGACCCGGACACCCGGCAGCTGCGCTGGGCGCGGGCGGGCCACCCGCCGCCCGTACTGGTCCGCGGCGGCGAGGCCACCGCGCTGCCGCTGCCGGGCGGCATCCTGCTCGGGGCGGTCGCGGAGGCGCCCTACGAGGAGCACCTCGTGACGCTGCGGGCCGAGGACCGGCTGCTGATGTACACCGACGGGCTGATCGAGCGGCGCGACCTCTCGGTGCAGCAGTCGCTGGAACACCTGTTGTCGATCGCCCAGGATTCGGCCGCGGACGCCGCGGAGCTCGACAAGTACCTGGACCAGCTGCTGACCCACAGCCGTTCGGACACCGACGACGACACCTGCCTGATCGGCGTGCGCGTGCAGTGAGTTGAATCTCCCTCAGGGGGAGGTCCCACCGTGGTGGCGAGCGCGGAGCGGCCCGTACGGACGGGTCCCGCGGACCACGGCGTACGAGGAGTGGCTCATGACGGCATTCGTCCTGGTGTCGGACATCTTCACCGGCGGCTGGATATGGGACGAGGTGGCCGGGCGGCTGCGGGAGGCGGGGGCGCGGGCCCTTCCCGCGCGGCTGACCGGAATGGGCGAGGGGCACCCGCCGGCGGACCCCGGCACCGATCTGGAGACGCACATCGGGGACGTGGTGCGGCTGATCGACGAGGCGCGGGCGCCGGACGTGGTGCTCGTAGGTCACGGGTACGGCATCCATCCGGTGCTCGGCGCCGCCGGACGGCGCCGGGAGCTGATCTCCCGGGTCGTGTACCTGGACGCGGGCCTGCCCCGGGACGGCGACCCGGCCGCCCGGCTGGTGGCCGACCAGGCGGTGCGCGAACGGCTGCTAAACCCGGCCGAACGAACCGCCGCCGACCCGCACCTCGCCCCGCCGTCGGGCGACGGGTGGCAGCGCTGGGGCAGCACGGCGGGGGTCTCGGCCGAGGCGCTTGAGCGGCTGTCGCGCCTGGCCGCACCGCAGCCGATCGGCACGCTGACCCGGCCGCTGCGGTTGTCGGACGAGGTCGCCGAGCTTCCGACGACGGGCGTCCTGTGCACGGCGAACGGGTCGAGCATCGCCATGGTCGAGCGGCTGGTGGGGTTCGGCGACCCGCGCCTGCACGCCCTCACCGGTCCGCGCGTGACGTTTTTCGAACTCGACACCGGGCACTGGCCGATGCTGTCCCGCCCCGACGAGCTGGCCGGCGTACTGCTCGGGGCCGCGGCAGGAGAGGGGCGCCGGCTCAGGGCCGATGCGGAGGAACAGCCGGCGCACCTGCGGCCGTTCCTGCTGGACGTGGAGCGCCGGCGGCGGGAGCGGGTGGGCCGGGTCGATCTCCACCTGCCCGATGCCGAGGGGCCGCGCCCGGCGATCCTGTTCGTCCACGGCGGCCCGGTGCCCGCCGGGGCGCGTCCCACACCGCGGGAGTGGCCGGCCCTGGTGGGGTACGCCCAGTACGCGGCAGGTCTGGGCGCGGTCGGCGCGACGGTGGACCACCGGCTGCACGGTCTCGCCGACTACGGGCGCGCCGCCCGGGACGTCGCCGACGCGGTCGCGTGCGTACGGGCCGATCCGCGGGTCGACGGGGAGCGGGTCGCGCTGTGGTTCTTCTCCGGCGGCGGCCCGCTGTCGGCGGACTGGCTCGCGGCGCCGCCGCCGTGGCTGCGGTGCGTGGCGGCGACGTATCCGGTCCTCGGGCCGCTGCCCGGCTGGGGACTCACCGGTTCCCGGTTCCGGCCCGCGGACGCCGTACGGGGAGCGGGGCGGCTGCCGGTCGTGCTGACGCGGGTGGGGCTGGAGCGGCCGGAGATCGCGGCGACGGTCGAGGAGTTCCTGCGCGCCGCCGAGGACTGCGACGCCCCTGTGGAGGTGGTCGATCTACCGGGCGGCCACCACGGGTTCGAGACGACCGACCGGTCACAGGAGGCGCGCCGGGCGGTGGAGCGGGCGGTGCGGTCCGTGCTCGGGCACGTGCGCAGGTGAAGCGGGTGGAACGGAGCCGCCCGCCGTACGGGTCCCGGTCCTTCCGGGACGGCGTCACAGGAAGCGGCGTACGGGCTGGACGGCCAGTTCGCGGGCGCGCTGGGCGAGCGAGCGTCTCTTCCAGCGGCTTCTTCTGATCGGTTCGCTCACCGCCACGTCGTCGTCGAAGTGCGCGTCGAGCGTGGCGGTGAACTCCTCGTCCAGCACAGCGAGCATGACTTCCTCGTCGTGGTCGAGGGAGCGCCGGTTGAAGTTCGTCGAGCCGATGAGCGCCGCCGTGCGGTCGACCGTGATCACCTTGGCGTGCATCATCGTCGGCTGGTACTGGTAGATCTTCACGCCGCAGGCGGTGAGGTCGTCGTAGAAGTGCTGGCCGGCCAGCTTGCAGACGCGCTTGTCGGTGTGCGGGCCCGGCAGGAGTATCTCGACCTCCACCCCGCGCCGCGCGGTGGCGCAGAGCAGCTCGACGAAGTACGCGTCCGGGGAGAAGTAGGCGGTGCACAGCCGGAAGCGTTCCTCGGCCGACTCCAGCATGACCCGCATGAGGGTCTGCATGTCCTGCCAGCCGAAGCTGGCCGAGCCCCGCACCACCTGCACCACCGCGTCGCCCTGCGGGCGGTGCTCGACGAACCGGTCGCGCTCGTCGAAGAGTTCGTCGTGGCACTCGGCCCAGTTCTGCGCGAACGCGGCGGCGATGCCGTCGACGGCGGGCCCGGTGACGCGCACATGGGTGTCGCGCCACTCGCTCGCGTCGCGGGCGTCGCCGCACCACTCCTCGGCGATGCCGACCCCGCCGGTGAACGCGGTCTGCTCGTCGACGACGAGGACCTTGCGGTGGCAGCGGTGGTTCTGCTTGAAGGGCGACAGGCGCAGCGGCTTGCGGAACCACATCACCTGCACCCCGGCCCGCTCCATGGTGTCCAGCTGGTCGGTCTCGATCAGTCGGCTGCCGAAGCCGTCCAGCAGCAGCCGCACCCGCACCCCGGCGCGCGCCCGCTCCGCGAGCGTGTCCGCGAACTGGCGGGCGATGTCGCCCTTCCAGTACACGAACGTCATCATGTCCACGGTGTGCCGGGCCGAGCGGATGCCCTCCAGCATCGCGGCGAAGATCTCGTCGCCGTTGCGCAGGGGGACGAGCGCGTTGCCTTCGGTCGCCGCGATGCCGATGAGCCGCTCCAGCCGCCGGCGTATGCGCGCGCTCCGGTCCTCGCCGGACACGGCGGTCTGTGCTGCGACGGTGCTGGCGGTCATGTCCGACGGCTCCTTGGTACGGGTGGGCAAGCGGCGGGTGCGTTCTGCGGGGCCGTGGCCGCCCTTCGGGAGCGGCCACGGCTGTCGCGGCCGGGCCTAGGCGTCGCCGGCGGCCGCGGAGCGCCTGGCGGCGCGACGCCGCAGCCACAGCGGCAGCGCGTACCAGCACAGGCCGAACCAGAGCATGACGCCGCCGACCAGCGTCCCGGCGAGGAAGTTCGGCGCCACGACACGCAGGATGAGCAGCAGCGTGCAGCCGATGGTCAGGGCGAGGAACACCATGCCGCACATCATCAGGCGGCCGGCGACCTCCACGACGTCGTCCTTCATCCGCTGACCCGACAGGAAGCGGTGTATGGACACGGGGGCTATCAGCGACCCGGTCGCCGACGCGCCCAGGACCACGGTGACGACGTAGACGGACCGGTCGAACGTGCCGAGATCGTGGAACAGGGGGGTGAAGGCCACGCTGAGCAGGAAGCCGAAGAGGATCTGCACGCCGGTCTGGGCGACCCGTGTCTCCTGAAGGATCTCGTTCCAGCGGCGGTTGACCCGCTCGCGCGCGCTCTCCTGCGACGCGTCGACGGGGTCGTTCGCACCGCCGCCGGCTCTGTGCGCGTCGCGGACGTTCTCTCCCGTGCGCGACTCGACGGGCTGTCCAGTCATGGTCATGGCATCCTCCAGGCTCCAGCACACCGGTTGCCCCGTCGGGACGAATCCATGCGGCGGCGGGACCGGAGGAGGGCCGCGCCACACGGCGAGCCCGTGCCGTCGGTGACGTGCGGCGTAGCCTGGGGCTGAGGGGAAAGGAGGGTGCGGCATGGCCACTCCCACTGTCACCGCCCGTGAGATCCCCCGTACGTCCCCGGCACGGGCGCGTCAGGTCAACGCGGCGGAGATACGCGCCTCGCTCGCCCTGCTGGCCACCCTGGAACCCGAGGCGTGGTCGAGGCCGACGGCGTGCACGGGCTGGACCGTGCGGGACATGGTGGCCCACGAGCTGGGCCAGTACGAGGAACTGCCCAAGCCCTGGCTCATGGTCACCCGGATCCGCCGCGCCCGCCGAACGCACCCGGAGCTGGGCGCCCTCGACGGCCACAACGCGAGCCAGGTCGAGGATCGCGGCGACGTGCCGGGACGGCAGCTGGTCAACGAGCTGGCCCTGATCGCCCCCAAGGCGGTGCGGGCCCTGGACCGCATGCCGGCCGCGATGCGCCGCCGGGTGCGGACCAGCGTGATCTTCCCGGAGGCGAAGCAGCTCGCCGAGGACTCGGTGGAGTACCTGAACAGTGTCCTCGTCGCGCGCGACACGTGGATGCACCGGATCGACATCAGTGACGCCACGGGGGCCCGGCTGGTACTCGACGCGCACGATCGCGAGATCATGAACCAGGTGGTGCTGGACCTGGCGCTCGACTGGACCGGTCCGCCCTGCCTGCTGGACCTGTCGGGGCCGGCCGGTGGACGCCACCGCCTCGGCAGCGGGCCGCCCGTCGTCACACTGCGGGCGGACGCGGTCGCGTTCGCCCGTCATCTGGCGGGCCGTCCGCCGCGCGGCGCGCTGGAGTTCGAGGGGGACGAGGACGCCGCGGAGGCGCTCAGGGCCGCCCGCGTCATGTTCTGACCGGACACACGCGTACGAGGGGGTGCGGTCGTGGGCGGGACACACCGGCGCGGCGTGGCCGTGACCCGGGAGCAGGCTCTGGCCCACCGGGTGGCGGTGCACGGGTTCGCACGCTCCTCCCCCGCACCCGACGTGCTCGCCCTGGGCGTGCGGGACACGCCGAACGGATCGGCCCGGCAGGCCCTGGCCGCACGGGGTGCGTCCGCCCGGGGGCTCGAACTCGTCTGGACGTTCCGCGGCGCGCCGCACCTGCACCGCCGCGCGGACCTGCCGGCGCTCGCCGCCGCACTGTGGCCGGTGGACGACGAGGACGCCGCGGCCCGGATCGACACAGCGGCGATCAAGGAAGGGGCGCGCCTCGGCGTCGAGGCGTTCCGGGTCACCGCCGAGGCGTTTCGCGCGGTGGTGACCGCGCCGACGGCCAAGGGCGAGGTGAGTACGGCGGTCAGCGCGGCCGTGCCCGAGTCGCTGACGTACTTCTGCGAGCCGTGCGGCGCGCGGCACATCTCCGGGCTGTTGTTCCAGCAGGCCGGGATCTTCGGGGGCGTCCGCGTTCGGCCGGAGGGCGGCAGGACCGCGCTGGCCCCGCTGGGGGCGGAGTATCCCGTGCCGGTGACGGCGTCAGGGACGGCCGGGCTGATCCGCGCCTACCTGCGCTTCCTCGGCCCCGCGACCCCCGCGGAGGTGGCGAAGCACCTGGGCACGAAGGCGTCGGTCGTTCGGCGGGTGTGGCCGGACGATCTGGCGGAGGTGACGCTGGAGGGCAGGCGGGCGTGGCTGCCTTCCGGTGATCTCGACGCCCTGCTGGCGGCGAGGGGCGGGAAGCTCGTACGGCTGCTCCCGCCCGGTGATCCGTTCCTCCAGGCGCGCGACCGGGACCTGCTCGTGCCGGACAGAATGCGGCAGAGGGAGATCTGGCGTGCGGTCGGCGGGCCGGGGGCGCTGCTGGTCGGCACGGAGATCGCCGGTACGTGGCGGGCCAGGGCGGCCGGCCGCGCGACCGACCTGACCGTCACGCCGTTCGCGCCGCTGTCCCCCGCCGTGCGCCGGGAACTGGACGCGGAGGCCGCCACCGTGGCCGCCGCGCGCGGCACGGCCGAGGTGCGCCTCCGCATCGCCTAGACGCTCCCCCGCCGGCCGACCGCCCCGGGGACGCGGGCGGGCGTGGGATAGCCTGCGGCGATCGGTCAAGCTCAGGGGTGGGGTTGCAATGGGGCAGGTGAAGGCGCGGTGCGTCGTCCCGGCGGCGCTGGCGGTACTGCTGCTGGCGGGCTGTTCGTCGGCGCCGGACGGCGGCGCGGCGGGGCAGGGAAGGCCGGCGGAGCAGCCGAGCGGAGGCGCGGGGGCGAAGGCGGGGGCAAAGGTGGGGGCGAAGGCCGCCGACCGGAAGGCGGCGCTCGTCGGGAGCGCCGGAACACCGTGCGCCCTGCCGGTGTCGTTCCGCACCGCCGCCGACTGGACGGCGGAGAAGGTGACGGCCGGTGACGAGGACGACGCGTTCGCCTCGCTCGCCCGGCAGGGGTCCGTGAAGCTCGTCTGCGAGATCGACGCCAAGCCGGCCGGGAACATCGGGTTCCTGCGCGTGTGGACCGGTGCGGGCGGTGGCACACCGCGTGAGGTGCTCGAATCCTTCATGGCGGACGAGAAGAACGCCGGGACCGTCCGTTACCGCGAGACCAAGGCCGGGGAGCTCCCCGCCACCGAGGTCACCTACCTCGTCACCAGCGAGTTCCAGGACGAGCCGAAGAAGGAGCGGGCGCTCGCCGTCGTCGCCCCCGGCGGCGCGGTGGTGCTGCACCTGGGAGGGCTGGACACGGCCGAGCACGAGCAGATGCTGCCGGCCTACGACCTGGCCAGGAGCACGATGGCGGTCACGGGCTGACGCGCGCCGCCCGGGCGTGCACCGCCTCGCGCACGGTGTGCGCACGGGCCCGGGGGACCGGCGGCGCGATCGGCTGAATTCCGGCGGGCGCAGGACGCCCGCGGTCTCGGCCACGAGCGAAAGACACCTGTGCGGGGATACTTTCGACAGAGCGGGCAGACGACCCGTACTAGAGTCGGCGAATGCGTGCGACGACAGCGTCGGCCTCCTGCCGGAGGTGCGCGGATGTTTCCTGGGAGTGACGGCCGTATGCAGCGCGCGGGACCACCGGACGACCCCGTCGACGAGATCGCCGTCCAGGTGGCCGCGGCCGCCGAGGCGATGGTGTCCACCTGGACGAAGGCGTCGCGCACCGCTTCCCCGCGGCTTTCGGCGCTCCAGTTGGACGCGCTGCTGTTCGTCCGGCGGTGGCCGGGCGTCAACCTCACGGGGCTGGCCGAGGAGGTCGGCGCCGCCCCGCCCGCCGTGAGCCGGCTGTGCGACAGGCTGGAGGCGGCCGGGCTGCTGCGCCGCGAGCCGGCTCCCACCAGCCGGCGGGAGATCGGTCTCGTGCTGACGTTGCAGGGGCAGGAGCTGATCGACGCTCTGTTCGCCCGTCGCCACGCGATGTTCGCCGATGTGCTCGACCGTATGCCGTCCGCCGAGCGCGAGAAACTCCTGTCGGGGCTGCTGGCCTTCTTCCGGGCGGCTCAGCCGGGCGGCATCGACGCCGACCGGCAGGTGCCGGGCTAGCCGGTCCGACCGCGCCAGTCCAGGCAGACCACCGCGGCGTCGTCGGGCAGGTCGTGGCCGCCGTGGTACTGCATCAGCGCCTCGACGACGGCGCGGGCGGTGTCGTGGGCCGTCGCGCCACCGGTGGCGGCGATCGTCTCGCGCAAGGCGTCCTCACCGAAGACTCCGGCCCGCTCGCCCGACCGCGCGCCGTGCACGCCGCTGCTCACGACGACCAGTCGGTCACCGCGTTCCAGCTGGAACGACTCCTCGTGGTAGTCCGTCTCCTCGAACATGCCGAGCGGAACCTGCGTCTCCAGCTCCAGCCGTTCGACGGAGTCGTCCCGCCGGCGGAACACATGGGGCGAGCCCGCGTCGACGGCCCGCACCCGGCCGGTGGCCCGTTCGCATTGCAGCAGGAGGGTCGCCGAGTACCGCTCTCCCCCGTACTCGCCGTAGATGGCCTGGTCGGCCAGGCACGCCTGGTCGGCGAGCGGGACTCCGCCACGGCGCGCGTTGCGCAGGGCTCCGACGGTGAGGCCGGCCAGCAGAGCGGCCTGGATGCCCTGCCCCTTGCCGTCCGACACGGTCAGGTACAGGTGCTCGTCGGTGACCGACCAGTCGAAGTTGTCGCCTCCGATCGCGTACGCCGGTTCCAGGTGCGCGCCGAGAGTGAACTCGGCCTCGTCGAGCCCCCGGCCGGGCAGCAGCTGCCACTGCATCTCCGCCGCCAGGGTGAGGCGCTTGCGCCGACGGGCCTGGAGGTAGAGGTCAGTGTCGCGTTCGGCGACGATCAGTTCGTGGCCGAACGCCGTGGCGAAGTCGGCCAGCTCCAGCAGGGCCGGCGCCCCCGCCGCCGGCTCCGGCAGGTGTACGGACAGCACGCCCAGGCGGTCTCCCCGTACGGTGATGGGCAGGTGCGCGGTGACCATGCCGGGATCTTCCGTGACCTCCATGACCGGGACCTGCGCCGAGAAGGCGCGTGCGGCCGGGTGCCCTCCGCGTACCGGGACCGTCTCGCCGGTGTGGGGCAGGCGCGTCACCGGCTGGAGCACCGCGAGGCCGTAGTCCGCGAGCAGCAGCGTCACCGAGCGGGCGTCCACGGTGTCGGCGAGCAGCGAGCGGGTGGTGGACAGCAGACCGGTGGGGGGCGCCGCCCGCAGCGCGCTCTCAGCCGCGCCGAGCCATCGGCCGGGCCGGTTGTCCATGTCTCATCCCTCGGGTCCACGACAAACTCCACGCGGACGGCGACAGGCAATCGCTCTCCGTCGCCGCGCCCTACGCAGACTTCATCTTCCCGGCCCGCGGCCGGACATGCCCGGCCGTGGGCGTCAGGCGATGTCCGCCGACTGCCCCGCCATGTCCGCCGCGCGGGGCGCGGCGCCGGGGCCGATGCGGGCGGCGGCCGCCGTGTGGAAGGCTTCGAGCCCTTCGGCGAGCGCCTTCAGTTTGGCGGGTTCCATCTCGCGCAGGACGGCCTCCAGCTCGCGTACCCGGAACGTACGGAAGTCGGCGAGTACGGCGTGCCCGCGCCGGCTCAGGCGTACCTCGACCTCCCGGCGGCTGGTCGCGCTCGGGAACCGCTCGACGAGGCCGGCCGCCTCCAGGCGGTCGCACAGGCGGCTCACGGACGAGGGCCGCGATCCGAGCGCCTCTCCAAGGGCCCGGAGGTTGACGCCCTCCTGACCCTCCAGCGCGGTCAGCGCGCGCAGTTGCGAGGGCGACACCGGGCCGGAGGGAACGGCTTCCTGACCCCGGCCCCACAGAAGCTGCAGCAGTTCCAACGCCGCGCATGCGTCATGGGCCACCTGCTCGTGGCCGGTGGAGTGCAGAGTGCGGAGCATCGCACCACTCTCTCACTCCGGTGGGTGATTTGTCAGCCGCCGTTTTCCCGCCGGCCCGGGGCGGGACGCCGCGCTACCGGTCCGCGACGAGGCGGTCGGCCGGGGCGGCGGCGAAGTAGTCGGCGTCCTTGGGACGCTTGAGCGACGGGCTCTGCGGACGGCGGGCGGGCTCCAGGTGGGGTATGTGCTTGGAGCAGTGGATGTACGCCTCGACGACGGTCACGCGCACCCAGAACTCGGGCTGTCTTCCCGGGGCGGTGTCGACCGGTATCAGGGGGTGGGCGGCGCGCAGTTCCCGCTCGTCGACCAGTTGGGCCGTGCCGTTGACGTGCAGTCCGACGTGGTGGTGGGTGAAGTCGAGGAACAGCAGTCCCAGGTGCGGGTTCTCCGCCATGTTGCCGGCGCTCGCCATGACACCGTTCCCCCGGTACTCGGGGTAGGCGAGGGTGCGGTCGTCGAGGACGGTGACGAATCCCGGCGGCCCGGCGCGGAAGCTGGCGTCGCAGTGGCCCCGGGCGTCCGACGTGGAGAGGAAGAGCATCGACTGACGGCCGATGAAGTCCCGCATCGTCTCGTTCAGACGGGGATGGACCTGCCGGTCGTAGAAGGCGTCGGCCCTCTGCACGGTGCCGAGGTGGTCTTGCAGCATGCGCTCCCCGCGCGAGGGTGAGGCGTCGTGACTGTTCACAGGTAGTCGCTCTCGGGGTGGTGTCGGGGCGGTGCCAGGGGCGTGGTCAGGACGGGATCGCCGAGCGGGTCGTGGTGGATGCGGGCAGCGGGGACTCCCTCGTTGCGCAGGATCCGGGCAGCGGCGGTGACCATGCCCGGGGGGCCGCACAGGAAGGCCTCATGCTGCCCCCAGGGCCCGAATTCGCGCAACACCTGCGGCAGGGTGCCCTCACGGCCGGCTATGTGCTGGTGCGAGACGGCGGCCCGTACGGAGAGCCAGTGCTGACGCTGCGCCATCCGCAGCATGTCGTCCAGACCGTAGAGCTCGTCGGCGGTGCGGGCGCCCACGAAGAGGTCGACGTAACGCCGCATGCCGCCGAGCGCCGCCTGTTCGAGGAGGGCGCGGATCGGCGCGAGTCCGGTGCCGCCGGCCACGCACACCAGGTCGCGGTCGCCGGCCGCCGCCAGCGTCATGTCGCCCTGCGGCGGCCCGAGGGTGACGACGTCGCCGACCGCCGCGCGGTGCACCAGGGCGTTGCTCACCCGGCCGCCGGGCACGGCACGGACGTGGAAGGTGAGTGAGGAGTCCGGGCGGGGAGCGTTGGCGGGCGAGTACTGGCGCCACGCCTTGGGTTCCCAGGGCGTCCGCATGCTCACGTACTGGCCCGCCTCGTACGCGTAGGGCACGTCCGTACGCACCGTGATCTCGGCGATGCCGTGACCCCGGTGGTCGTGCCGGACGATCTGCGCCTCCCAGGTGGCGGGGCGCAGGCGGGTGTCGTCCGCGGCGGCCAGAATCATCACACGCGCCGCCGTGGTGTACGCCCGGCTCCAGGCCGCTTCGACGTCCGCCGTCCACGCCGCCCCGGCGTAGCGGGCCAGGGACGCGAGGAGGCACTCGCCGACCGCGGGGTAGTGGGCTTCGAGGGTCCCGAACTTGCGGTGGTCGCGCCCCAGGAGGGTGCAGAAGCGCACGAGGCTGTCCGGGTCGTCGACCAGCTCGACGATGCGCAGGAGGCCGCGCAGCAGCCTGTCGCGCTGTGCGTCCATGTTGTCCGGGAAGAGTTCGCGGACCTGCGGGTAGCGGGCGAAGAGGATGCTGTAGAAGTACACCGTCAGGTCGGCCGCGTGCGGTTCGATCACCGCCAGACCGGCGCGTACGAGCGAGATCTCGTGGGCGGTGAGCGGTGTGGGCGCCAGGCCGGCGGCGGGCGGGGCCGTGGGCGCGTGTGCGGGCGCCGGGTAGCTGTCCGGGTGCATCGGGCGTGCGGGCAAGGAACGTGTCGCAATCGCGCAGGGCCCGGCCTGTGAGGGGCCGGGCGGGGACGGTGGGCCGGGAGGGTCAGGCGCCGCTTCGCGCGGCGGGCACCCCCACGCGGGAGGGCCCGGTGAAGCGGATGGCCAGGGCGAGGGTGTCGTCGGGGTGCAGGACGACGGTGTGCATGTCGGCGGCGACGGCCGCGGGGATCTCGGTCAGGGGCCTCGCCGCGTGCCGGCGCGCCGCCTCGACGAGGCGGATCTCGCCCTCGGTGGGGTCTCTGCGGCTCTCGGTGAGGCCGTCGGTGTAGAGGATGAGGAGGTCCCCCGCGTCGACGTCGAGGTGCAGGATCTCCTCGCTCCCGGGCAGCGGGAACCCGATGCCCCTGCCGCGCAGTTCGAGGTAGCGGGCGGTGCCGTCGGCCCGCAGGAGGAGGGCGGGCGGGTGGCTGCCGTTCGCGATGCGCAGCTCGCCGGTGGACGGGTCGAGCCGGGCCAGCAGGACGGTCGCCATGAGGTCGGGGTCCAGCGGCATGAGGATCTCGTGCGTGCGGGCGAGGATCGACTTGAGCGGGTGGCCCTCCAGCGCGAGGGTGCGCACCGCGTGGGTCACGTTGAGCGCGCTGCGGGTGCTGCGTACGCCGTGCCCGAGGGCGTCCACGACGGTGATGTGGAGGGTGCCGTCGGGGAGCACGAACCAGTCGTAGTGGTCGCCGCCGGTGGGGGCGTTGGAGTCGGCGGGGGCGTAGTGCACCGCGAGTTCCAGGCCGTCCACGGTGACCGGGCGCGGACGCAGGGCGTCTTCGAGTTCCCGGAGTATCTGGCCGTGGGCCTTGCGCAGTTGTTCGTCGCGCTCTTCGAGCTGGACGTACAGCGCGAGTACGCCGGCGTTGGTCTCGGCCAGTTCGTGCTTGAGGCGCCGGTGTTCGGCGACGAGGCCGTCGGTACGGGCGAAGGCCGCGCGCAGCTCCTCCTCCACGGCGCGGGTCTCGGTCCACCGGGCGCCGGGCGGGAGGCTGCCGGGCGCCGGGCCGTCCTCCCGCGCGGGTACGGGGATCCGCCAGCCGACCGAGTCGTGGGACGGGTTCGCCGCCGGCAGCGGCAGGTCCTCCGTGGTGGGCGGGCCGGCCGCCTCGGGCAGCCGCAGCGTGACGGCCAGCACGTGGGAGTGCGTGGTCTCCGTACCCGTGTCCGGGTCCGCGCCCGGGTCCGGCTCCTGCACGGCGCTCAGGGCGGCCGGCCGGCCGGCGCGCAGCTCGCCGCCGGCCACGTCGGTCACGGACAGCACGAGGCGGGCCCTGACGTCGGCGGGCAGGCCGTGTTCGCGTGCGATGCGGCGCACGGCGCGGCGCAGCGGCGGCAGGGTACGGAAGAGTCTGTCGGTCATCGGGGCCCTTGGTGAGGCTTGGCGGCGAGCACGGTCGCGTCGTCGCGGCCGGAACGGTGTCCGTGGGCGACGGCTGCGGCGAGCAGCGGGGGTGGCAGGCGCAGGTGGAAGGGGGACGGGGCGTGGGCCCAGGTGTGTGTGATGCCGTCGCTGTGGAGTACGGCTGTTGTTCCCGGGTCCAGTGGGATCATGCGCGGCTGCGGTACGGGCATCTTCCAGCCGACGACGCCCGGCTGGCCGGTCAGTCTGTGGTGGACGCCGCGGGCGGAGACGGCCAGGGCCCGGACGTTGCCGATGCCGCAGTACTCCGCCCGGCCGGGGCGCAGGCGCAGCAGCCCGACCGCGGCGCCGCGGGTGTGGCGCAGCGACCGGTGCAGGGCCGTGAGGATCTGGGGCAGCGTCCGGTCGGCGGCGGGCCCGAAGGCGCGCAGGGCGGTCTGGGCGGCCTCGGCGGCGTTCGGTCCGTGTCCGAGTCCGTCCAGGACGATCGCGGTGCGGACCCCGTCGGCCTCGACGAGGGCGGCGGCGTCCCCGCAGTCACGCTCCCCCTCGGCGGGCAGGCAGACGAACCCGGCGTCCTGGCAGACCGGCTGGGGCAGCCCGGGCAGCACGAGCCGGGCGCAGACCAGGGTGCCGACGCCGACCTGGGTGCGGATGGTGAAGTCCGACGCGATGCGCCGCACGGCCCCGAGCCCGGCGCCGAGGGTGCCGGTGGTGGTGTATCCGTCGGTGAGACAGCGCTGCGGTTCGGGCATGCCGGGACCCCGGTCGGCCGCGAGGACCTCCAACCCGGCGCCGAGCGGCAGGGCCTGGATGTACAGGGCGCCGTCCTTGGCGTGCTTGTCGAGGTTGCTGGCCAGTTCCGAGGCCAGCACGGCGGCCCGGTCCGGCATCGCGCCGGGGAGCCCGCACTCCTGCGCCAGCGAGCGGGCCGTCGCCGCCGCCAGGTGGACGGCGCTGTAGTGATCGATGCGCACCAGGGCGGTGGGCGGTACGACCGGACGCGTCAACGGGGCACCCACCGCGTGGCGATCACGGTCGTCCCGCGGCCCGGCGCGGTCCGGACCTCGAAGTCGTCCATCAGGCGACGGGCGCCGCCAAGGCCGTGGCCCAGCCCCGCTCCGGTCGTGAAGCCGTCCACGAGCGCCGCGTCCACGTCGGGGATGCCGGGGCCGTCGTCACGTATCGTCAGCCTCAGCCCCTGCCCGCCGTGGCGACGCGGGAAGTCGATCGTGAGCACCCCTCCGCCGCCGTGGATGTAGGCGTTGCGGGCCAGTTCACTGGCGGCGGTCACCACCCGTGTCTGGTCGACGATGCCGAAGCCCGCCGCGAGAGTGGCCGCGCGCACCGCGTGGCGGACCGTCAGCAGGTCCTCCTCGGTGTGCAGGGCCACCCGCGTGACGGACTCCGCGGTGGCGTCGGGCTCGGTGGCGCCGCGGTCCGCGGCGTCGGGGCGGTTGTCGCGCGAGGTGGTGGACGTGTTAGCGAGTTGAGTCACGGTGGGCCCCTTCCGGGGGCTGCGGACTTTGGTGCCAGCCCAGGGCGGCCATCCCTTGCTCTGCGTTCAGGGCGGTTTCCACGCCGACGAGTTCGATGCCCAGTTCGACCAGTGTGATGGCGACGGGCGGCCGCATTCCGGCGACGATCACCCGCGCCCCCAGCAGCTTGGCCATCGTGGTCAGTTCCATCAGGGTGCGGGCCACGAAGGAGTCGATGATCTCCAGACGCGAGATGTCGATGAGGACCCCGCGCACCCGGTCCGCCGAGATGCGCTCGGTGAGTTCGTGGGTGAAGGCGAGGGCGGCCTTGTCGTCGAGCTCGTTGAGGAGCCCGGTGAGCAGGACGTCGCCCAGGCGCAGGATGGGCACGCCGGTGGATGCGGGCCCGCTCATCGGAAGGCCGGTCCGTCGGGGGTGGGCAGGGGTCCGGCGGTGAGTTTGATGGCCTCGGACAGCGCGTCGGACAGGGTGGCCCGCGTCATGATGGTCGACAGGTCGATGCCCAGTTGGGCGATGGTCTGCGCGATCGGCGGCCGGATGCCGCTGATGATGCAGTCGGCCCCCATCAGACGTACCGCGTTGACCGTCTGCATCAGGTGCTGCGCCACAGCTGTGTCCACCGTAGGCACACCGGTGATGTCGACGATGGCGACCGTCGCCTCCTGGTCCTGGATGGCCTGGAGCAGGTTCTCCATCACCACCTGGGTACGCGCGGTGTCGAGCGTACCGATGAGCGGTACGCCCAGAACCTGCCGCCACAGCCGGACGACCGGCGTCGACAGCTCCAGGAGCTGCCTGCTCTGTCGGCGGATGATCTCCTCGCGCCCCTCGACGTACGTGTCGAAGGACAACGCCCCGGCACCGTCCAGGAGCCGGTTGATCAAGAGGGCCGCGGAGAACAGCTCTCCGCTGTCCTGCGTGGTCTCCTGCACGGCCTCCAGCAGCGCCTCCTTGAGGACGAGGACGGCCAGCGCCGTGGCGGTGGGAGACTCCCCTCCCCTCGCCCTGCGCAACGAGAGGTCCGTGACCGCGCGATTGAGCTCGGCGTGCGAGTTCGCGATGCGGTCGATCGGCAGAGCGCTGTCGAGACCGGTCACGAGGGCGGCGACCACCGTGTCCGCCTCCTCGCGCAGTTCGCTCTCGCTCGTCGTGCCGCTCAGGGCCGCCTGCTGCACCTGGAGCCGGACCCATCGGTCGGCTATTTCCTCGACGCGGCCCCGCATGGCGTTGGCGACGTGCTTCCGGGCCACGGCCTCGCTGCTGCTGCTCACCAGATTTCCCTTCACGACCCCCGCCGGCGCTGCCTGGGCCGGCGGCCGGCCGGGGTGATCCGCTCCGTTCGATTGTTGTCGTGCGGCAAATATAAGCACGGGACGCTCGCACAAGGAAAGCAGGGCCGCCCCCGTCACTCGATCGATCGACCGCGCGACGGCCCGTCCCCTCCTGCCCCTGCCCCGTGATCGCGTTCATGAACTGAGTTCACCGTCACAACCGGGTGATGTCCGGGGACCCCGGGGTGACTCCGACGCGTTCCCGAACGGCCGAAGGGCGTCACCGACGGCCGGCCCGAAGGGGCTCCTGGGCGGGCGGGGGCTCACTTCGGGTGTTCCGGTGAACCTGCTGGGTGAACCCGTAAAGGATCTGCGGCGCGGCCTCCGGTAACGTCACAAGTTATGAGCCATCCGCATCCCGAACTCAAAGCCGCCCCTCCCCTGCCCGCCGGAGGGCTGAGGGTCGTCGCCCTGGGCGGTCTGGGGGAGATCGGCCGCAATATGACCGTCTTTGAGCATGCCGGCAAGCTGCTCATCGTGGACTGCGGCGTGCTGTTCCCCGAGGAGACCCAGCCCGGGGTGGACGTGATCCTCCCCGACTTCACCTCCATCCGCGACCGTCTGGACGACGTCGTGGCGGTGGTGCTGACCCACGGCCACGAAGACCACATCGGCGCCGTCCCCTACCTGCTGCGCGAGCGGTCGGACATTCCCGTCGTCGGCTCGAAGCTGACCCTGGCGTTCCTCGAAGCCAAGCTCAAGGAGCACGGCATCAGGCCGCGCACCGTGCGCGTGCGTGAGGGCGACCGGCGGAAGTTCGGCCCCTTCGACTGCGAATTCGTGGCGGTCAACCACTCCATCCCGGACAGTCTCGCCATCGCGATCCGCACGGACGCGGGCATGGTGCTGCACACCGGCGACTTCAAGATGGACCAGTTCCCGCTGGACGACCGCATCACCGACCTGCGCGCCTTCGCCCGGCTCGGCGAGGAGGGTGTCGACCTCTTCCTCACCGACTCGACCAACGCCGAGGTACCGGGCTTCACCACGTCCGAGCGGGACCTGAACCCCGCGATCGAGCAGGTCATGCGTACGGCCCCGAGGCGGGTCATCGTCTCCAGCTTCGCCAGCCACGTGCACCGCATCCAGCAGGTGCTGGACGCGGCCCACCAGCACGGCCGCAAGGTCGCCTTCGTCGGCCGCTCGATGGTCCGCAACATGGGGATCGCCCGCGAGCTGGGCTACCTGAAGGTGCCGTCCGGCCTGATCGTGAGCATGCGGGAGCTGGAGAAGCTGCCGGACAACAAGATCACCCTGGTGTGCACCGGCTCCCAGGGCGAGCCGATGGCGGCCCTGTCCCGGATGGCCAACCGCGACCACATGATCCGCATCGGGAAGGGCGACACCGTCCTGCTCGCCAGCTCCCTGATCCCGGGCAACGAGAACGCCATCTACCGGGTGATCAACGGACTGACCCGGTGGGGCGCCCACGTCGTCCACAAGGGCAACGCCAAGGTGCACGTCTCCGGGCACGCGAGCGCCGGTGAGCTCGTCTACTGCTACAACATCGTCAAGCCCCGCCACGTGATGCCCGTCCACGGCGAGTGGCGCCACCTGCGGGCCAACGGCGACCTGGCCATCCGTACCGGTGTCGACCCCGACCGGGTGGTCATCGCCGAGGACGGAGTCGTGGTCGACCTCGTCGACGGCCGCGCCTCCATCACGGGCAAGGTGCCGGCCGGTTACGTGTACGTCGACGGCATGACGGTCGGCGGCGCGACCGAGGCCTCGCTCAAGGACCGTCTCACCCTCGCGGAGGAAGGCGTCGTCACGGTCGTGGCGATCGTCGACGCCGACACGGGGGCGCTGGCCGAGGCTCCCGACTTCCTGGCGCGTGGCTTCGTCCACGACGACACGACGTTCGAACCGGTCGTGCCGGTCATCGAGAAGGTCCTGGCCAAGGCCGCCGAGGAAGGCGTCGGCGACGCCCACCAGCTCGAACAGCTCATCGCCCGCGCGGTGGCCTCCTGGGCGTTCCGGACCCACCGCCGCAAGCCCCTCATCATCCCGGTCATCATCGACGCGTGACGGGGCGGCCCGGTTCCGGTGCGGTACGCCCTTGACGGCGTCCCGCACCGGGCCGGGCC
>NZ_JBSGYQ010000053.1:0-51677 GCF_053610585.1 Streptomyces sp. NPDC054887
GGTCAGGCCCCCACCCTCCGGATAGCGCATCCCACCGGCATACCGCAGGGATCATGAACCGTCACTACCCGACGACAACCCGAAAACCTCAGTAGCAAGGGCGGCGAGGCCGGTGGTTCCGGCGTGTCGGGCGGCCCCAGGTCCAGCACGTCGTCGACCAGGTCGGCGACGAACCGGGCGAGGTGGTCCTGGGGCAGCCAGTCGTGCAGTGACGGGGGCAGCAGCAGGACCTGGTGCGGGTCGAAGGCCCTGAACCGCTTGGCCACGCCCACCGGAGGGCTCTGCGGCTGCTGCTTTTCCACCGGCTCGACTTCGAACAGCCCATCTCCACCGCGCATACCGCGATCCTTCCGTACTTACGGTCATCAACCGGAGGCGGGTGGCTGCCCGGTCGGATAATCCAAGTGTGGTCCGGTCGTCCCGCGTGATAGTCCTCCTGCCATGGGCGATCTTGCGACAGCGCGGCTCGTGCTTCATCCGATGACGGTCAGCGAGGCTGAGCAAGTGGTGGCGGGCGCGCCGGACAGCGGTGCCCGATGGGCGCCCGGATACCCCACCGAAGGGGACGTGTTCGCCGCCAGGCGCTTCCTGGGCACCTGCGCGAGCACCGGTGATCCCCAGCCCTTCGGCAACTATGAGATCCGTCGCCGCGAGGACGGTCAGACGATCGGCGGCCTGGGCTTCCACGGACCTGCGGATGCGAACGGCAACGTCACGATTGGCTACGGCCTCATCCCGTCAGCGCGAGGCAAGGGATATGCCTCCGAAGCCCTCCGCGGACTGCTGCGGTTCGCGCGGGCACGCGGCGCCACCTGTGTGAAAGGCGACGCCGACCACGACAACATCGCGTCCCAGCACGTCATGATGGCAGCCGGCATGCGGCCGGCCAGACAAGACGAACGCGTCAGGTACTTCGAGATCGCCTGGACCGACACATACTGACCCACGCTCCTAGCGCTTCGGCGGATGAGTGGGCACGCCGCCTGTAGTGGCGGCGGCGGGCCCGGGCTTGGTGCCAGTGACATCATCTCGACCAGATCACCGCGTGGGCGGGGATGGCAAGGGTGGTGCTTTGGTATCGATCCACAAGTGGTGGACCTTGTAGCGATCCGGGCCGCACTCGCTGTTCGTACCACTGGAGGCTGGGCGATTTCGGGGGCTTGGCGATGCCGCGGCGGGCGAGCAGTTACCGTTGCTGAGTGGGCTCGCCGCCGTAGAACTCCTCGGCGCAGCGGCCGGTCGTAGAGCCGATGCCGTGCCTCGGTGGTGGTCTTGCCCAAGGTGCGCCATGCGGGGCGTGAAGCGGCGAAAGCGCGGAGTCCTGCCCGTAGTCGACGCCGCGGCGATCAGACAGTCCGGTCAGTTCCAGAATGCCTTGATCAGTCGGCGAACGTGGAGTCCGCCAGAAGGGCGCCCAGGCCAGTGGTCAACGAAGCCATCGGGGCGCCCTTCGTCATGGTCGCACCAGAGCCGACACCGGACTCGGGCGAGCCGTGCGTGCATCCGTGGTCGGGGGTTCATTTCAGGCGGGCGGTTGCGCGGGTAAGTGCCACGGCACATGTGGAGACCGCAGAATCGATGGCTGTGGCCTCTCCGGTGATGCTGAGGGAGCCGACTGGGATGCCGAACCTGAGGATGGGTGCTGCGAGCATTCTCGCCCCGCGGGCCGGGTCCGAGGAGACGGCCCAGCCGCGCCTTCGGATGACATGGCGTTCTTGCGGTCTCGGGTGGGGAAGGTCGAGGTAGGCAAGTATGGCGTGCCCGGCAGCGTCGGCCTCCAGTGCTCGTGGCTGGCCGATCGCCGGCTGGGCGGGTGTTGCCCCCGGGCTCTGTACGCGACCGACGCACATCTGCACGGGTACGTCAGCCAGTACCGTGGCGTGCAGAGCAGCCGTGTGTCCGGTGTGCGTGTGCAGGATGCCGAGTAGGTGGCGCGCTTCTGCCGGCGTGGTTGCCAGTTGGTGAGGCAAGTCCTTGCCGGTTTGGTGTTCGGTGAGGGCGTAGTGCCCGTGGCGGGGCTGCCAGATGACTCCGTTCTTCATGGCCGAATGGATGAGGCGCTGCACGGTGGAACGACTGAGCCCGCTCCGGCTGATGATCGAGCGCAGCGAGTGGGGGCCGCTTCCCAGTTCGCGCATGGCCCCAAGTACTCGAAAGGCCCGGTCCGAGACGCGCTCGCGTTCGTCGGAGCCGTGAAGCAGGGCCGGCACATCTACCTCCTTCGTGCGGTTGAGTACCGCGGAATCGAGCAGGGATGTTCGCGGACACTACAGATCCGCGATGTTGCTCTCGAACATCGCGCGGACAGAGCTTTGACATCGAAACGGCATCGGGGGCTCCTAGCGTTCTTCTCGCCCGGCAGGCCGGGCTGATGAAACGTCTGGCGAGGAGCATGTGATGAATCTCGACACCCTGGCACGCACCGAGTACCGGCTGGAAGACGCCGAAGGAACCAAGATGTGGGAGTTGGCCACTCAAGCGGCCGCTCTTGAGGGGGCTGAGACCGCGGACCTGGCCGACCTGCTGCTGGATATACCCGACGGATTACGTCGTGCTCTGGTCGACTTCTCCGCCGGGACGGCGCAGCAGGGCTTTTTCCTGGTCCGGGGCCTGCCCCTGGGTGAGCTGCCGGGTACACCTCAGGAGCACGGTGGACAGCGGCTGGTGAATCATGGCACGACTGGGCTGCTGACGCTGGTGGCCGACCTGCTCGGCACCCTGATCGGCTACGAGGACGAGAAGGGCGGGGCACTCATTCATGAGGTCCACCCCGTCCCGGGCGAAGAACAGCGCATCGAGAACAGCGGTTCGGTGGCCTTCGACTTTCACACGGAGAACGTGCATCACCCCCTGCGCCCCGACTTCTTGGGGTTGCTGTGCCTGCGCCAGGACCACGAGGCCGTCGCAGCCACACGGGTGGCGTCCATACGTGAAGCACACGCTCTGCTGAGCGTGACACACCGCGAGATCTTGCGAGCGCCCATCTTCCACAGTGCCTACCCGACCTCGTTCTCGCGCAACATTGAAGGCCCGCGGCCGACGTCGGGTCCCCATCCGGTGCTGTTCGGGCACGAGTCGCACCTGTTCATGCGCTTCAATTCACACACCACGACGAGCCTTGACCCTGAGGCGTCCGAGGCGCTGCAGGCTCTTTCTGGGGCACTGGAAAGCGTCTGTCAGAACATCGTGTTGTCGCCGGGTGACTTGGTGGTGGTGGACAACCACATTGCGGCGCACGGGCGAACGGCCTTCACCCCTCGCTTCGACGGCACGGACCGCTGGCTGCGCCGGTGCTACTCCCTTCGCGCGATGCCTCGTTGGGCGGAGAGGATGATGCCGCGGGCCCGCGTGCTGCCCGCGCTCACGCAGATCACCGGCGTGTTGTAAGCGATGCACCGGACAGATCTGACCGCTTCGAGGAACAGTGCAGGGAGATCCCTTTGGACGCCATAGGAGTGGGGGGCCTGCTGGTCGCCGCGACGGCCGCCGGATGGGTGGACGCCGTAGTGGGAGGCGGTGGGCTCATACTCATCCCCGCCCTGATGGTGGCCTTCCCCCAGCTGTCGCCGGCGACGGCTCTGGGAACCAACAAACTCACCGCAATCACAGGCACCACGGTCGCGGCTGTGACTTTCGCACGGCGAACAAAACTGGATCGCTCCATCGCTCTCCCGGCCGCGGCTCTCGCCGTTCCGGCGGCCGGGTTCGGGGCCCTGTCCGCGTCCAGCCTCCCCGCGGACTGGTTCCGGCCGCTCATCATGGCGTTGCTCATAGCTGTAGCCGCCTTTGTCACCCTCCGGCCAAGCTTCGGTGCCATTGAGGAGTCAGAGGCCGTGAGCCGACGCCGCCAACTGGCCGTCGTCGGCCTGGCAGGCTGCGGAATCGGCTTCTACGACGGTGTTTTCGGGCCCGGCACCGGAACGTTCCTCATCATCACTTTCACGAGCTTGTTGTCTCTGGAGTTCCTGCAGAGCTCTGCGCTCGCCAAGGTAGTGAACGTAGGAACCAACCTTGGGGCACTCGTGGTGTTCGCCGCGCAGGGCCAGGTTCTATGGCTCCTGGGAGCCGCAATGGCCGTGTGCAACATCGCCGGGGCCACCCTGGGAGCCAGGACAGCACTGCGACGAGGCTCCGGTTTCGTCCGCGTCGTACTGCTGGTCGTGGTGACGGGCATGGTTGTGAAACTCTCCATCGACCAGTTCGGATGAGGCGTGTGGACGGAGTAAAGCGGATTCACGACCCGCTGGGGAGAAACCTGCCCGACAGCGCGGAACTGACAGGAACGTACGACACGGACCGGCTGCACGCCGAGCTCGCCAGGCTCGCCGTGCGGTACGGGTCCCCTCTCTCGGCGGTCAACGGGCGGCGAGTGCTGCCGCTGTACAGCCTCGGCGGAGATCCTCACCGCACCGACCCGGGCGGGCCCAGCCTTCAGGGCTATAAGGAAACATCCTGGCTGTCACACCTTCCGGCCATGCGGGAAATCCTGGAGGGTATGCCGGCGCCGCTGCGGAGCGTACGCCTTGTAGAACTGCCCCCCGGTGTTCGGTTTACCGCACTGCAATCCCCCAAGATGGGTCCGCCCTGGGGGCTTTGCCGTCTCCATCTGCCGATCACCAGCGGCGAGCGGGCGAGGACCTTCTTCGTTGCGGAAAGCCACACCTGGCGCCCCGGAACTCTGTGGTTCGCCGCCGCCTGGCGGGCACACGCCTTGGTGAACGACGAACCACACGCTCTGCTCCACCTGATCATCGACATGTGCCACACCGCAGAACTGGGCAAGCTGTTCCCCGCGCCGCTGCGGGACATGGTGACGGCGCCGGCTGCCCTGGTGCGGCGTCCCGAGGTCCGTCTCACGGCACAGGAACTACTGCACTACCAGTGCCGGTTCCCCATGCCCGAAGCTTTCACCAACTGGGAGCAGCCAGGGCATCACTTCCCGCGCTCCACGGGCAGGGGCATTGTCACGGCGGAGATAAGCATGTCCGCAGGAACACCGCGGTTGGTAGTGGCGGACCGGCTGTTCTGCTCGCTGGAGCACATCGGCCAGGGCGAGTTCCGGATGCGTGGGTGGAGCGATGAACGGACCCTGCAAGTCGATGTCGGGGAGCGTCATCAGACCTCGGTGGTGCTCCGAGCGCGAGAGGGCTGCAACACCTACAGCACCCGGATACACGCGGCATCTGGGACTTAGCCTGCGAGTGTTTGCATGGCGCGGTGGAACTGAGTCAGCCGGCCTGGTGCCTCCATTCGACGGCACAGTTCCGCGCCCTGCTCCAACAGCACCGCCGCGTCCGCCAGGTCGCCGGCGGCCTGGCGGGAGCGCGCCAGGTTGAGCAATCCATCGGATTCGAGCAGCGGATCCTGGATGCTGCGTGCGAGGTCGAGAGCCTCGCTGAAGTGCTCCTCCGCCTTGGACAGGGCGCCGCTGCGCGCCTGGACGGCACCGAGCCCAAGAAGCGCGGCGCAACGTCCACTGAGGTCACCAAGTGCGGTGGTGGCGCTCAGACTGCGTGCGTATCCTTCCGCCGCCCGCACGACTTCGTTGCGCGCCAGGTCGAGGTCTGCCAGGCTGAGTCGGACCTGCGCGGCACTGCGCCCCTCAAAGGCCTCGACAATGTTGCCAGCCTTACGCAGGAACGTCTCAGCCTCGTCCTGCCTGCCCAACTCCAAGTGGGTTTGGGCAGCCCACCGAAGCACCTGCGCCTGTGCCTCTAGGTCTCCGACATCCTTAAGGATCTCCAAGCACTCCTGCCAGCGGGCGAGGGCGCGCGCGGTGCGGCCCCCGATTCGGTCGGCGCAGGCGGCCTTGCGCAGTGCCAAGGCGTAGCCGTGCCTGTCGCCCACGGTGTGGAACAGTTCTCGCGACTGCTCCAGAAGGGGTATTGCCTGGTCGTACTGCCGTTTCGTGAGGTACAGGTCGCCCAAGCCCAGCAACAGAGCCGCCTCGCCCCTTTGATTTCCCTCTTGGCGTACCGCTGCGAGCGCGCGGTCGTGAGTGAGCCGCCAGTCGTCGAAGTGGAAGCGCACGCTGAACAGGCATCGAGAGGTAGCGGCAAGGTCCCATGCGATCTCGTCCGCTCCTCGCTCTGCCGCCTGCACACACAGCGAGGTGATGGTCCCCCTGTCGGACTCGTACCAGCCAAGTGGGTCGGCGGCCATCCTGTTGACCACGTCGGCGGAGACCGGGGGCCGGGCGGCTAAGCTGTGTACTACGGTGAAGTCCCCTCCGCACACGGCACGGTGTGCTTGATCGGCGAGGGCCAGTGTGGTTGCAGCGGCGCGGTCAAGAGCCGCTACCTGTTCCGTCCTCGGTTCGGCCTCCGTCATGAGCTCAAGGGCAAAAAGTCTCACCAGGTCATGCATGCGGTACCTGGGCTGGGCGGTCCCTGCCGGGCTGGTCACGTCTACCAGACGAGCATCCAGCAGCTGCTCCAGAAGGTCTTCGGCATCGCGTAGGGGCATGTCCATCAGCGGGGCACAGATCCAGTCCGGGAAGTCCGGGGCCCGAAGGAGCGACAGCCGGCGCAGCAGTTTACGGGCCGCCGGGCTCAGACCCTGGTGCGACAGTTCCAGACTGCTGCGCACCTCCAAGCTCTCGTGGGCGAGTTCATCCAGTCGGCACCGCTCGTCGGCCAGACGGGACGCTGCCTTCTGCAGCGTCCAGTGAGGCCTGGACGCCAGCTTCGCCCCCACGATGCGCACCGCCAAGGGCAACCGGCCGCAGAACTGGATCAGCTGGGAGGCCACAGCAGGCTCCGCCGACAGCCGCTGCTCTCCGACCAGCCGATTGAGGAGCAAGTAGGCCTGCTGTTGCCCGAATACCCCCAGCTCCAGCACCTGGGCATTGGGAACGGTGGTCAGCCGCGTCCGACTCGTGACCAGTACACCGCAGCTTCCCGTACCCGGGAGCAAGGGCCTGACCTGGCTGGCGTCTCCTGCGTTGTCCAGGACGAGGAGTATGCGCCGGTCGGCAAGCAAGTTCCGAAAGAGCGCGGCGCGTTCGTCCAATGAGCCGGGTATGGAAGCCCCCGGTAGGCCGAGGTCCCGCAGAAATCGAGCAAGTACCTCCTCGGCAGGTACCGGATGGCGATCCATTCCCCGGAGGTTGACGTACAGCTGGCCATCGCTGAACACAGGCCGCAGCTGGTGGGCCACATGGACGGCGAGGGCGGTTTTGCCGGTACCGCCGGGGCCCACGATCACCGACACCGGCACCGTGGCCGTGCCGGGAACGAGTACGGCGCGCACCGTGCGGATCTCATCCTCACGGCCGACAAACTCCGCTAGATCGCCTGGCAACTGGCACGGAGCGCTCGCAGGGGCCATTCGCGCATTGGGCTCGACGCGTGAAGTGCGGCGCCGAGGTGTCGCATGGGCGGAACCCGAGGCGGATACGGCTTCGCCGCGCAGCAAGCGCTCGTGCATGCGCCTCAGTTCCTCGCCCGGTGCCACGGCGATTTCCTCCCGCAACAGCGCGGCCGTGTCCCGGTAGAGCTGGAAGGCATCAGCCTGGCGGCCGGACCGATACAGGGCCAACATGAGTTGGGCTCGCGGGCGCTCCAGCAGCGGGTACTGCTGCGCGAATGCCGAAAGCTCGGTGATGAGGTCCTCGTACAGGCCGAGGTCGAGCTGAATGTCCGCGCAGGCCTCACGGGTAGTTATGTATTCCTCTTCCCAGCGTCGGAGCTCAGGCTGCCACGCCTGGCAACTGATGCCGGACAAAGTGGGCCCGCGCCACAAGGACAGCGCTGCCTTCAGCCGGGACAAAGCCCGTTCGGAGTCGTTCCCCTCGCTGTGCCTGCGGGCTTCTTCCCGAAGATGACGAAACTCCAGGGTGTCGAGGTATACACCCTCCGGAGCGAAACGATAGCCGGGACGCTGGGTGATGAGCAGATCTCGCCCGACGCCGACTTCGCGGAATGTACGCCGCAGCCGCGAAACGCAGGTGGCGATTTGGTTGGCAGGATCAGTCGGCAGGTCTTCCCAGGTGCTGTCGACGAGGTGCTGGACGGGGACCACCTCGCCGGCTCGCAACAACAGGGCCCCCAGGACGGTCCGCAGACGTGGGGCCGACAACTCCCACACCTGTCCATCCATACGGATCTCGAGTGGCCCGAGCACCCGAAACTCCAGCACCCCGTCCCCCGAAGGTGACGAATGCATCACTTCTTCCCCCTTGCATGTACGTGTAACACCCCAAGACTTACCACGCCTGTGACACAGTCGTCACAAGATGTGATCTTGATCATGGGGCTCGAGCCTGGCGTTCAGGCACTCCGATAGCCGGTACTCGCCCGGCCCGGCCCCGACATCAGCTCTTGGCGGGAAGTCACTCGCGCTGTGGCCAACACAGGGCTCGGACGGCCTTCCGGCTTCACCGACGAGGTGGTGTTCCGGCGGCCCCGGCTGTCAGGAGCACAGCATCGTGCGCGAGGATGACTTCGCCTGCGTCTTCTGCGGCAGCGATCTACCGCAGACGTGGAACGTGGCTCCCACCGTGTGCTGGCCGAGGGTCACAACCACGCGTTGCATCGCGTGGCAACAACACGGCAACTCTGGAGGCGGTTGATCCCGCACTCCACCGCATGACGCTTGCGGCAGTCGACCGGGGTGAAGTGCGGTGGTAGGCCTGTGGAGCCAAGCTTCTGGGCATCGCCCGGCTGCGGGTTCCTGGCCTGGTCCGTGAGCACGGTCAGCCCGCGGTCCCAGCCGATCCGCTTGGCGGTCAACGTCTCCGGCATATCAGGACATTGCTCAAGCAGTTCACGAATCTGCGGCTTGACCACAGTCACGATCAAGCCCCTTCGGCGCCCGTTGACACTTCGGCGGCGCGTCGTCGGCGATCGCTTGCGGGCAGTGTTCCTCTCGATCCCCAGCTTCCTCCCGATCGCCCGAACGGGCATCTACTCGGCCCGATGAAGCCTTCGGATTTCCGCCCAGTCCTCCACGCTGATCACCGCTCCCCCGGCCTGACTCAACGAACCAGCGCCCTGAAGGGCGTCAACCTGCAAGCGTCGCCACTGGTCCGCTTTTCAAGCGTCGCCGCCACATGCTGTTCTCCAAGTGCAGCTTGTGGAAGCTGGGCCAGTGCAGTTCTTCCGTTTCGGGCGGTAATTGCAGAACGACGGACGGAGGCGTGTTTGCGCCGGTACGTTGCCTGCGAGATGGGGAGTGGCGTACCGGATCCGTATGCACGGGGACGAGTGATGCCACTGCGCGATTGGGGGGTACATGTCAGTCGTATCAATGCTCATCGACGCCCTGCTGCGGGCCAGGCTGCGGCAGTTACCCGAGGTGGCGCATGAGACTGCGCGCTGGCGCACGCTCGGCGAGCGCCTGGACGAGCTGGACGGCGCACTCGCCGATCTGAGGATGCACAGCACCATGGACGCCGAACTGGCAGCAGCCCTGACACTTCCTCATCTTCCAGAGACCCGGCTGGCTGTCGCGGAAGCAGCGGACTCATTCAGAGTGATCGCTTCCCGCTTCACCCGGACCACAGTCAACATCGGTGTGAGCGGCGCGGCGCGCATGGGCAAGAGCACCCTGCTGCAGTCGGTCTCAGGCCTCGACGACGACCAGATCCCGACTGGTCACGGCATCCCGGTCACTGCGGTCCGCAGCCGCATCTTCCACTCACCTGCAGTACGGCGGGCTGAGTTGGAGATGCACAGCCCGGAGAGTTTCCTGAGCGAGGTGATCTCCCCGCTCCACGTGGCGCTCGGTCTCGCCTCTACGCCGCGTACGATCGCCGAATTCGGTCGCTGGGTCTATCCGGAAGCTCTGCCGGATACCCGGGATCGGCTGCTGCTGACCCGGCTGCGTGAACTGCATGGTGCGTTGGAGTCTTACGAGGCGCTGCTGACCGGCGGGGTCAAGACAGTGCCGCTGGAACAGGTGCGGCGGTTCGTGGCCTATCCGACCCATGAGGAGATCACCGAGGGGGCTGGGCGGGTGAGGCGTGCCTATGCCGCTGTGCGCGAGGCCCGCATCGAGTGCGCCTTTCCGCACCAGGATGTGGCCAGGATCGGCATTGTGGACCTGCCGGGCCTGGGTGAGGTGGCCGCCGATGCCGACCGGCGGCATGTGGCCGGGCTGCGCAATGAGGTCGACGCGGTGCTGGTGGTCAAGCGTTCCTCCGACACCTCCTCGTTCTTCGACGAGACAGACACCGCCGGACTCAGCCTTCTGGACGAGGTACGAGGGTTCGTGCGCAGCACCGGAGAATTCACCTACCTCGTGCACAACGTCGATCCGGACAAGCCCCATCTCGCAGCAAACCTCCGCGGCGACCTGCTGCGTAATGTCAACGGCGGTGAGCCGGACCGCTTCTTCACCGTCTTCGAGACCGATGTACGTGATCCGGAGCGGGTCGGCAGGGAGCTGCTCAGTCCGCTACTGAAGCGGATGGCGGAAGGGCTTCCGGTCATGGACTCCGAGGTACTCGCCGGCACCCGGGCCCAAGCCGCGGCTGTGCGTGACCGTACGCGCCTGCAGCTTACCGATCTGCGGCGGGCGCTCGACCAGGTGGCACGGCGGGCCGGAGTGCCGGAGGAAGTCAACGACGCCAAGGCTGCGCAGCTGCGCAGCGGTATCGCCAGGCGACTGCGCGGCCTGGCTGCGGAGCTGGCGGCGGAGGCGCACGGTTCCATGATGGACCCGGGCTTCGGGGAGGCCGTTGGGAAGGCCTATGAGGGCGTACTCGCATGGATCGAGGACGGCTTCGGAAAGGGCGCGGACGCATGGCGGGCGGAGGCGCTGACCTGCATGGTCACCGAAGGTCACTCGGCCGCGTTTGCGGGGCCGGAGTTCAGCAGGATCCGGGTAGAGATCAGCCGCCGGTTCTCGGCGCTGGACGACTTCTTCACGGCGCGGCTCACCGCTGCCTGGGACCGTGCGGCCGCCGTCTTCGAGGCCGAGTGCGGGGCACTGTTCCAACGTGACAAGCGCAGGAAGGCGGACGGCGCCTCCGGCTCCGATGGCACCACCGCTTCTCCTGTCGCGGGTTCCGGCCGCGAGGTTCTCGCCGAGCTGGCGGAACTGTTCGCCCGCTCTTCTCAGCCCTGCCCGGGTCTGGCTTCCGCGGTCAACAGCCTGCTGGATGTACGGCTGGAGTACCGCACTCTGCTCTACCCCCGGGTACGCCCCGATCTTGCCCCGCTGAATCTCCAGGTCAGCCACCCGAAAACCGGCGAGCAGATGCAGCAGGTAGCGGTCGCTTTGAGCGAAGAGGGCGCGGAGGACCTGTACGAGCTGTTCGGCGGTCTCGCTGAGCAGGCGGCTTTTCGGATCCAGAAGTCGCTGTCGCAGGAAGCCGCAGTTCCTGCAGCCGTCATTCACGCGCTGGTGGAGCAGTTCGAAGACACCCTGATCCGATCCGGCACCTCAGTCCAGGAATTTCGGCGGTTCGTGCGTTCGTACCGCAACGACCTGTGGCCGCAGGAGTTCCAGGGGATCGACGAGGCCAACAGCCGCTTCGCGCGTGTGGTTCGCGTTGCGCAGGACATCTCCAGCATCGTCGAAGAGGAGCAGCTGTGACGGACGACCACTCGGTCTTCGAGTACAAAATCGGGCTGCTGGCCCCCAGCCGTGTGGGCAAGAGCACCCTGATCGCCAGTCTGCTTACCGAGGGCCAGCAACTGCTGGCCCGGGACTCCTCGGTACACCTGCTCACTGCGGACCGGCCCACGGCTCATCGGCTGGCCGCCGCCTACAACCTGGTCTCCGGATCGCTCAAGGCCCGTGTGTTCCAGCCCGGCCTGGTGCCCAGTACCAGCGATCCTTCGTGGTTCCGGCTTTTGCTCGAAGCGCGGGGACAAGGCCTGCAGATCCGGTTCAACATCCTCGACTATCCGGGCGCATGGCTGGAAGGGGCCGGCGAAGGCACCGAGGACGAGCAGAAGTGGTCCGAGTGCGAAGCGTTCCTCGCCGACAGTTCCGTGCTCATCCTCCCGATCGACTCGGTGCTGCTCATGGACGCCGGTGACGACCATGCGCATCTGCTCACCGCTCACCTGTCTGTATTTCAGATCAACCAGGCCGTTCTCAGATGGGCGAAGAACCGGCGGGAGCTGGCCGGTGAGCCGGCCATGATCGTGTTGTGCCCGGTCAAGTGCGAGACGTACCTGTCGGACAGCGGCAGTCTGCAGGATCAAGCGGGCGCGCTGCGGGAGAAGGTGGTCGATCAGTTCAGCGAAGTACTCAAGACGGTCCGTGAGGCGGCCCCGCACGCGGCGATCCGCTACCTCCCGATCGACACCTTCGGCTGTGTGGAGCTGGTCTCGGCACGCTGGCTGCGCGCCGAGGCATCGCCCGGCGGCGAGATCCTCGTGCCCAAGTACCGGGTCCGGCCACCGGGCCAGATGGTCCGCAAGGGACTGGACGACCTCATCACCCTTCTGTGCCGGCAACTGGTCGACACCGCGCGGGCGCAGAGCGAGCGGACGACGGCAACGCGGCAGACCGTTGCCCTGCACTCCCGAAGCTATGCGGAGGTGAGGGAGGGCTTCTTCCGTGACCTGTGGCTGAGCTTCAACGGCGAACGCGACCGTCGCAAGCGCGCCGCCGACAGCGACGCCCTGCTGTTCACAGAGTCGCAGCGCACCACCCAGTCGCTCTTCGACGTGCTCACCGCCCTGGCCGCGCGGGAGAGCGGGCCCCGTCTGCACCATCTGAGCTGACCGCCGAAGGGACTACCGTGCACATTTGTCTTCGAACCCGGGGCGTGCCGCGCAGGCTGGACTACGGCTTCCTCGGCCCCGCACCCGATAGCCGCTGGTGGGACCCATACTCGGAGTACACCGCCACCGAGCGACCCTGCCTGCTCGCCGTCTCGTCGAACGGTCGCTGGCGAGTGCTGATCAGTGGGGTCCCCTCCACCCGGACGGACTCCGTAGGAACCCTCATTTTCTACACCCTGGTCCTCGAAGGCTCTGCCCCCGGCCCGGGGGGTGCAGTGGAGGCCGGGCAGGACCGAGCCGCGGTGCTGGCGCTCGCGTCGAGCTGGCTGGACGACATCGCCGGTCACCCGGAGGGCCGCGGGGCGCTGTCCGAGCTCCTGGACGGTATCTGTACCAGCACTGAGGTGGACCGGCTGCTGGCCGCCCGCCCCTCGGAGCTCGCCGCCGAGCGCAAGGAGCTCACCGGCAGGCTCACGACCGCGCTGGCATCCCTGAAGCCCTTCCCGCCCGTCAAGGACACCGATGTCCCCGCCCGTCTGGGAGAGCGATGGATCGCCGGCCGAACGGCGCCTGGCGCCGACGCTGCCTTCTTGGTTCGGCTGTCCTCGCTGCTGTCCGGCAAGAACGGGGAGGCACATCTGCTCAATCTGGTCTCCTGCGCGGAGGACGTCACCACGTTGCCGCCGGGAGGTGGGTCGCTGGCCATACTCGTCGAAGGCGGCATGGTCGGCGACTGCGCGATGCGGGCCGAGGCGCTTCCGGAGCTGCGTCCGGAGGTCGTGAGCAGCGTCCCAAAAGCCCGGTGGCGGGCAGCGACAGTTCCCACAGCGGTGACCGCCGTCATCCTGCTGCTGGTGGGTCTGCTCCTGCTCGCCAGCGGCTGGATCTGACCAACCCGTTCCTGCTCGAGGGGAAATCATTCGGTTCCAGGTTCCCGTTGCGGCTGTCCGTCGGCCTTGGGGCAGTGCAGCGCCTGCAGTTCGACTCAAGAGCCTCCTACCAGGGCGAGTGGCTGGAGCCTGGTGTCCTGTTGGCCTTCCGCGCCGAATTCTTGGCGTCCGAGCAGTGGAGTGGCCGCCCCATCCGGGCCCTTCTGCTCGCCCGACTGGCCGTGAGACGGGCCCGGTTCTTCGTGGAAACAGCCCGCTACGAATTCGCCGAGGTGGTGGACCTGGACTTCGCCGTGTCGTTGAACGGCGAGACGGTGTACGAGGCGTACGGGGTCAGGCCGATGAGGGAAGATAACCGACTCATTTTCACCGACGAGCCCAGCTGCACTACGAGCTACACCACGATCGAACAGATTGTGCCCGGCTTGAAGCAGGCAGTGCAGAACGAAAACCGCTGACTATTTGTGCGTCAGCTGGACGACCGCTGGGCTTCACGTGAGAACCGACTTCCACGTGCCGGCAGTAGCCCGCCGGGGACGGTGGCATGTGGACCTCTGCCGAGTGGAGGCGGCTGTGGAGCGGTGGTCGTGCGGGGGTACCGAGTGCGATGCGATTGCCGCCGGCCGGACTGGGCGGTGCGCCAGGAGCCGGGACGGGCTGTACGCAGCGATCCACAGCCGGCGCGGTCCGTGAGGCGGCGGAGCGATATGTGTATCCGCAGCGCCTGCCGTCCGAGCGCTTGGGCGCTGCGGTGGCACACGCTGGAAACGACCTCTTCGGGCGAGGGGACCCCGACATTTTGCGTCGCACCGTGGCTGCACAGTTTGTCGGGGCTTCCGGGGTGAGGGTTCCGACCCCGTTGTGGATCAGTCTGTGCGGACTTTTCGTGCGGTGTCTCCGCTCCACAGCCATGCGGTGGCTTGGTACCCCTTGGCCACGGCGAGAACTTGTGTGAAGGCTGATTCGTCGAAAGGACTTCCAACAGGGGTACCGTCGCGCAGGGCGCGGTCGTCGACGGGACCGCGGTCGGCGATTGCATATCCGGGGCGGAAGACGTTGTCGTACAGCCAGTCGGAAATCGCCACGACGAGGTCGGCTTTCTCGTCGTTCTCCAGAGCATCCCGCAGCTGTCGGCTGTCGACCAGGCGACAGAACCTCACCACCGTGGGGCCGGAAAAGCCGAGCGCCGAGCGAACGACAGGCCCGATGTCGCACGCCATACGGCATCGGATCCTGTTCGCGTGACCACTGTTGTCCCTGGCCAGATGTTCGGCCATGCCAGTCATCAGCCGGGGAAGGAGATCGACGCAGTCCGTTTCGGCAGGCAGGACCACGTTCATGCCGTCGCCTGTGGGCTGGACGTCTGTCCGCTCATCGGCAACACCGGCCTCGTGCAGTACTTGGCGGACGAGGTGGGCCATTCGTGCCTGGACCTCGTTCTGCAGAGGGCCGGAACGGGTGCTGTAGCCCTGGACGTCGAGGGCGAAGCCGAGCCTGATCTGACGCCGGCCAGTGGCGTCAGCCGAGGTCCGACGGAGTTCGGGGGGCTTGCCTAAGGGAAGCTGGACGACGAACGCTGCGGGTCTGCCCTTCGGCGAGAACCCCATGTCTTGGAACGGTGTCAGTGCGTAGGCGGCGTCGGACCGTACTTTCAGTTCACGCAGGCCGGAGGGGACCAGCAGGAGGAGCCAACCGCTGCGCGAGCCAACGGGGATCCCGTGGGTGTCCCCTGTGTGGCGCCACCGCACTGAGGTGCTGCCGATTCCGAGCGCCTCGATGGTCGGTGTGAGCGCCGGAACGACAAGGTCGTTCATCACCATGTCCCCGGAGCAGCCGGTCCGGGAGATGGCGTCGGGATTGGCGATGAAGGCGAGATGTCTGGTCACTGCGTAACTGCGGGCGGGTTCGGGCAGGCCGACGGCCCTCGGCACCATGTCGGTTACGTACACTCCGCTGTCCTCGAATGTGAACCCGAACTCTATCCACCGTGGCGGTGAGGTGAAGGGACGTAGGACCAGGTCGGTGTTCACTTTGATGACGTAGACGTCATGGTCGCGGAAATCTGCGGGCACCGGCGTGACGGCATGGATCTGCCAGCCCTGAAACTTGACGGCGCCGATGTCGACCTCTTGGGGAGCCGTGTCGAAGGAACGGCTGCTGTCGTCGACGAGGACAAGGTCCACCTCAGCCACGTGGTCCACGCAACCCCCTCCGGCGTCTGGCCACTCCACGGCAGTGACGGTGCTGGGACGGCACAAGGGCAAAGGGGCGAAGGGTGTGGGCAGGAACGCCGAGACAGACGAACGCGGCCCAGTGCCGAGGGTGTAGTCCTTGCGACCAAGCCTTCCTCTGCGCTTGCTGAAGCGCGTGCGCCGGCGAGGCGCCGGCGGCCAGACGGCTGTAGAACTCCTGCATCACCGTGCGGGTTGTTCCGTCCGGAACGCGCCACAGACTCATGACGACGACTTTGGCTCCGGCCTGGCGGAAGGCATGACCAGCCGACCAGGGCACATCGCCCGCCCCGACCGCGCCGAGACCGGTCTCGCATCCGCTGAGTACGACCAGAGCCGTATCTTTTAGAGAGAGTCCGGCGATGTCGGATCCTAGGAGCAGACCGTCACCCGGTTTCGGCAGGCCCTCACCTGCGGATGCCCAAAGCGCCGCGTTGGCCAACGCCACTCCGCAGCGATGCCACGGCTTGTCCGAGCGCGTGAGGAGCTCAAATCCGTGGAATCGGCCGAGGTGGTTGACCTCGAGGCCCCTGCTGGAGACTTCCCGGCGGCGGACGGCGAAGGCGTGGGTGGCCAGATGCAGAACCCGCGGCGATCGGGCATTGCGCAGCAGCAGGTCGGTGGCGTCGAGGCCCGTCGTGACGCCGACTCCGAGGAGTGATGCCACGATCTTCCCCTCCTCGCGGGCGTGCGGAAGCGGCGTGAATACGGTCCGATTCCGTTTGCCGTCCGGTGCTCCAAAGGCCGGGTCCGCGACGACCAGGGGATCCCCGGTGCCGACCGTCAGCGAGTCGTCCGTAGTCGGTTCCAGACCGTGGTTGACGAAGGTAAGGGTGGCATCGGTCAGCCATGGGCTGCCGTCGGCCTTGGGCAGAGCGGCGAACGGTGCCAGCCACAGCTCGGAATCGGGAGCGACGATGACTCGGCGAGCCCGGGAAACGAAGGGGCGCAGTGGCTCGAGTACGGCTGCGGCCAGAGCACGTGAGGCCCGACCCCTCCCGTTGGCGGGCGGTTCCGGGAGATGGGAAGAGTCGAGGTTTTCGGCCTTGCCGACCGATGCCTGCAGTCCGTACAGGCGATGCAACTGCTCCTGTGGAAACGTACTCGCGCCGTTGTTGAGGTCCCACATCAGCTGCCGGAACGAGACGGCGTCGATGGTGACCGTGTGCTCAATGAGCTGATGCGAGCGGCTGTAGGTCACCTGCATCTGTGCGGTCACGGGTGGCCCGTCAGACCCGTCGTCCTCGGCTTCGAACAGGCGACGCATCTCTGCTACGGGCATGGAGAAGCAACCGCCATGATAGGAGGCCAGACCGGACATTTCCTCCCGCACGTCTGCAACGCAGTCGTCGATCTCTTTGGCGGGCCCGACGTCGACGAGAGTGACCCGCCGGTCGTAGGCCCCGCCCCCGAGGGCGAAGCACGCGTACCTGTCGGGCAGTTGTCCCGCCGATCCCGGCGCAGCGGTGAAGTCGTAAGGCGTGTAGCGCAAGAACTCCAGGAGGACGCCATCGGCCGGCAGCCGGCTCCGGGTCTCCGACAGGCGGGGAAGGATCGGGCCGGCTCGCGGCGGTTCGACTTTGGTGAGTGCAGCCGTGATCGCCTTCCAGGTCATGACCTGCCGCATGGCCGCAGCGGTGATCTTCGGGTTGGACGCCATCAGCGCCAAGGACACGGACAGGCTCACCGCTTCGCCGAGCCAGGACGCGGCAAGCCGCCGCACCTCCAGCGAGCCCCTGTAATCGCGATACGCGTTGGCGGCCACCACGAGGAAGGAAGATCGGAAAGAGACGGCGGCTTGTTCGAGCTTGCCGCGGGCAACGCGGACCTTGCCCAGCTTCTCCAGACAGGTGGACCGCCGGAGGTCCTCCACGGGGAACAGGCCGGCAGCTTTGCGAAGCGCGATCTCCGCCTCAATCAGCGCATCCCGGCCGCTCAATTCGACGCCGTACTGCAGGAGTCGAGAGGCACGGTCGGCCACACCGTCGTTCACAATCCCTCCCCCTGGCGCTGGACGATCTGCGGTAAGGCAGAAGTGTCCGATTGCACCGAAGTCCTGTCATAGCGTAGTCGAAGGGATACAGCCAACGGGCGCTAACGAGAGGAGGCGTTGGCCTTGTCGAGCTCCAGCACATCTGGCCGGCGTGGACCGTGGCCACCTAACAGCCTGATGTACGCACTTCCCGCCGAAGCCGGAGATGCTCTGCTCGCTCTCGGGTCCCGGCGCCGCTACGCGAGCGGGCAGCAATTGCTGACGGAAGGGGACAGCACCACACATGCGATCCTGCTCGTCGACGCGTCCGTCAAGGTCAGTGCCACGACCGCCGACGGCCGGTCGACGCTGCTGGCAGTACGCCACAGCGGCGATCTGGTCGGAGAGATGGCGGCACTCGACGGGCGGCGACGCGTGGCCACGGTGACGGCTGTCGGTGCTGCAAAAGTCCAGGCCATTTCCCAGCAGGAGTTCCGGGATTTCCTGCACCGGCACCCACTGGCATTGGCCGCCGTCAGTCAGCAGGTCGTCGAGCGGCTGCGGGCCGCCACACGACGGCGGGTCGACTTCGCTGGCGTACCCGTACAGGTGAGGCTGTGCCGGGTATTGGCGGAGTGGTGCGAGGAGAACGGCGGCCGCGCTCCCTGCCGTGTCGCGCTCACGCAGTACGAGTTGTCCACGCTGATAGGAGCCGCCGAGGTGAGTGTCAGCCGTGCCCTGCGCGCGCTCGCCCAGGACGGTGTCATCCGCACGGGATACCGGTGGGTGGAGATTCCCGACTGCATCGCGATCCGGCAGCTGGGGAGCAGGAGTCCGTAGTCGCCACCGCACCGCATCGCCGCGATTCCGTCTTCTGATGGAGACGGCGAGCCCAAGGAACCGGCAACCTCATGTCAGCGATCAGGAAATCTGCGAATGCCGCTGCCAGGGAGGGCTGATGGGCGCAGAAGATTTTGGACCACTGGGTAGCTCCTTCGAGTTCATCCATCGAAACCTCGACTCCTTCAAGATCAAGCAAGAGGTCGACAAGCGGGGCATCCATGGGTACATCGACCACTGTGCCCGCCTGGCGGCGGCCACGGGTGTCGCTGCCGGGTCCGGCGGAGGCCTGACGCTGGCACTGGGCATTCCGGCGGACATCGCCAACACCGTGGCCCAGCAGTTCAAGGTCACCCTGGCGGTGATCTACCACCGCACCGGCCGGTACGCGGTCAGCTTCGAGGAGTTCATGAAGATCGTCGCGTTGTCGGTCGGCGTGGAAGCCAGCGCCAAGGGCCTGGAGTACCTGGTCATCAAGGTGGCGCAGGAGGTGCTGAAACGGCTGAGCGCCCGCGTGGTGGGCCGGCTCATCCCCTTCGTGGGGGCCGTCGTGGGAGGAACCTTGAACTACGCCTTCATCAAGGGGACCGGATCGTCTCTCCTCGTCTTCGCCGACGACATCTTCGACGACCGCACGGACGGCGGATCGGGGTCGCTCACGGCCGCATAGACCCGGCCAAGGCAACCCCGCTGCACCTGCGACGGGGCAACCGCTATCCGGCTTCCGTTCGCACCTCATCGGCACAATTCGGGATCACCAGGAAAGAGAGGCAGTCATATGAACACCGATCGACTCGATGACGCACCCGTGACCAGGGAGAGGCAGCTCCCCCCGAGTCTCTACGACACGATGGCCGAGGCCGTCGACTTCGCCGACGTTCCGGGCAGGACGACGACCATGTCGGTCGAGACAACGGACAATGACCCGTTCACCCTCAGCTGACGGGGTATGCGCTGTGGCACGGGCAGTAAGCGAATCCTGCGGCGCTGTGGGCCGCCGTCACGCCGGCCCACGCACCCCAGTGGTGATCATCGGTGAGGAATCCGATCCGCACGTACGTGAGGTGGCGGACCGCATTTCCTCGCGACGCCCGTTGGTCATCCTCGACGCGGCCGGTGTCCAGCGCATCCCGTTCGTGGTCTCTGCAACCCGGCTCGGCGTGGAGACCGCGAACGGTCACGGAGCCGCCCGCCTCCAGGACGCCCACCGTGGCTGGATCCGGCGCCCCGCGCCGGCCGACTGGGACGTTGGAATGAGATGGGGAAGCAAGCAGGCCGCGGTGCAAGGCGCATGGCGCACGCTGCTCGTGGCGCTGCTGCGCAACCCCGCCTGCGAGTGGCTGACGTCCTTGGACGCGTTGCTCGCCGCCGAGAACAAGATCGTGCAATGCCGGACCGCCACTGGGGCAGGTATCGATGTGCCGCCGCTGATGGTCACCAACGACGCGTCCGAAATGTCGTCTTTGCCAGGACATCTCATCGCCAAACCCCTCGGGCCCCCGCTTTACTGGCTTGAGCAGGGCGATCCGCGGATCGTCTTCGCGGCCCCCGTGAACGCGCAGGACCCGTCGGTCGCAGAACTCCTGGCGGGCGCACCCTTCATTTTGCAAGAACGCGTCAGGGCCGTACGGCATCTGCGGGTCGTGACGGTGCGCGACGAGGCCTGGGCCTTCCAGATCCCGGCAGAAGGCGTCCCCCTGGACTGGCGCAGGAGCGCCGCCGCTCACACATCGTGGCGGCCATTGAAGGCACCGGACATCGAACAACGAGCAGTCGACCTGTCGGCGGCCATGTCCGTCAGGTACTCCAGCCAAGACTGGATCGAGACAGCGAGCGGCACGTACTTCATTGATCTCAATCCCGGCGGGCAGTGGCTCTTTTTGCCCTATCCCGAGGCGTCGCAGATATCTGCCGCGATAGCCGACTGGCTGCAGGGCTGAAGTTCCCCGCCGCCGGTCGGTCGCCCAGTCGGCTGACCGGCAGCTCGCCACAGCCGACGTACCAGACCTCGAGATGGGTGACTCCGCCTGGATCGTAGTGCGGCAGCAACCCGGCCGAGTCGACCAGATGCGCGCCACCGCCTCATGAAGGTCGTTGCCGGCCGGGTTCGCCTGGCTGTCGTGGCGCTCGACCACGGCGAATCCGGCTCATGGGATCAGGTCCGCAAGATGCAGTTGAGGGAGGCCCCCAGAGGCGCCGCTGTGCGCACCAGGCCGCGGGCTGGAGGATGGATACCCAGCGGCCCAACTGGCACCTGTTGCAGGACGAGAAGCGCGAGCGCCGGGCAGAGCAAGGGATTGGCCCCGCCCAACAGCCTGCGGTCCCGGCTCAGACGCAGGGGCGCCGAGTCGGCGGTGGGGGCTCCGAGCAGGCTCCTTTCGCCCACGCGAATTGCCAACCGAGCTGCAGCGGCTCGAGAGCGGCGGACACGGCCACGACGCCCCTTGCTAGCGGGCTGAAGAACCTGCCGCGTCAGAGGTCGATGACGGCCCAGAGGCGGCGGCCGTCGGGCGCGGTGTCGGTGCCGCAGCTGGACACAACGGGGATGGCGCTCAACGCGGTGAGCACGTCGTCGCCCGCGCACTGCTGTCCGGCCGCCAGGGCAGGTTGGTGGGACAGGGCGACGATGCAAGCCTGCCCGTCCTGGTCGGAGAGATGGACACTGATACGGCGGCTGCCGTCCTCGAGGCCCCCGCCCACCAGCTTGGCGATGACGGTGGCGACGTCTCCCCTGTCCGGACGGTGGCCCCACCGCTCGAGCTGGTCCAGGACCCGGCGCCGAGCTGTTGCGACCGTCCAGGGGGCGGCTTCCATCGCCCAGTTCACCCCGCGCCGGTTGCGCATAGCCACCCCGCGCCGTGCCGTTGTGGCCAGCGGGGCGCCGGGCGGGGCCTGGTGCTCGGGGCGCGGCGAGCTGATGGGCTGCTTCGGTGGGGGTGGGGTCTTCGGCGGGTGGTCCGGCGTGCGGTCGGCGGCGTCGGTGTGCGTACGCGGTGCCATGGGCTCCCCGGAGATGCGACGGCCCGCCAGCCGCCCGGAGAGTTCAGCGTATGGCCGACGGGGTGCCGCGGTGGTGGAGTTCGGTGCGGCTGCACTCTTCCGGTCGCTGCCGGTACGCTCTGCAAGGCCCTGTGGAGGCGCCCGTGCGGCCCCTGGGGCATCTCCCAGGCGCCCCATAGGGGCGACTTCCTCGCCTGGCACGGCTGGTTCACGCGCTGGCCCGCCCGTGCCCTCTGCGTTCACGCTTCCCACTGTGGGCATGAGGGGAGCCCAATCCAGCTCACGGTGCCCTGTCTGGTCGGCTGGGGTGGCCGCCCCCAGTGGCGGTAACGGGTCTAATAGCCGCCGCCGAAACCACCGCTGAACCCGCCGCCGCTGTATCCGCTGCCGAAGTGACCGCCGACACCGCCGTAATCGCTGCCGGAGGGTCCGCGTCCGTGGCCCGGGCCGGTTTTGCTGGCTCGGGACTGCTCGTGGGCGCACTGCGCCGATTGCAGTACCTGGCGCCACGATGTCACGTGGGGTCGGCGGCGCAGCAGTGCTCTGCGCTCGCGTTCGGTCATGCCGCCCCAGACGCCGAACTCGATTCGGTTGTCGAGGGCTTCGGCCAGGCAGGCGATGCGGACCGGGCATCGGGTGCACACCGTCTTGGCCCGGTTCTGGCGCGCGGCGTCTGCGAACAGGTCTTCCCGGTCGGAGGTGCGGCAGGCTGCGCCCGCACTCCACTGGGCACTCGAACTCGTCATCTTGTCCCCTCCCCCATCAGCTCGTCTCAGTCACGAGCCTATGCTGCGACCGGGAGCACCACTCCCCCGGTGTTGGGTGTGGAGCGGTGCACCACCGGGGTTGGTGGCCTGGCTGCCATGTCCCCGTGGGGGTGCAGATGGTGCGGGAAGTCCACTACGGCCACCCGGGGGTGGGTAACATCCGGCGGCAACAACCAACCACGTACGAGGAAAGTGAGTTGCTCTGGCCGAGAAGCCGGAGAGCACCCCGATCCAGAGCAGGTATGCGGAGCAGTATGCCGCCGATCTCAAGGCGAACCGTGAGGAGCAAGCCGAGCTGCGGGGGCGTCTGAAGCAGCTGCAGAGCGATGAGAAGTGGCTGGTGGCGCAGTCGCAGAACGCACCAGTGGCCGAGGAGACCGACGATCCGGCCGAGGCCGGCGCACCGCAGGTTGTGCCGCAGCCGCGGCAGGAAGGGAAGGCGACCGCTGCTCCTGCCGGTGCAAGGAAGCGGACGGCGCGCAGCAAGGCGTCGGCCAAGGGGGCGGCCGCTCCGAAGAAGAAGGCCACCGTTACCAAGGCGCCCGCGAAGAAAGCGGACACGGCAGTCGCCAAGACGCCTGCGAAGAACGTTGAGTCGCCGTTGCACGAGGTGGTTCTGCGCATCCTGCTGACCCAGCCCGGGCACCCTCACCTGGCCCGCGAGGTCCACACCGAGCTCTCGGAGAAGTACGGCCGGTCAACGTCCGTGCAGGTCGTGCGCAACAGCCTGGAGAGCGTCAAGAAGGGCACCGTGGACAAGGAGAACAAGCAGAACTCGGTGATGTACACCGCGCCCGCACCCGCGGACACCGACGCCTCCACGGCTCCCGAGCCGGCCGCCGAGAAGGCAAAGGAGAAGGTCGCGGCAGGCGCCTAAGGGCTGCCTACAGGTTCCCGCAGAGGCGGCCCTGCACCGAGCCTGTGCCGCCTCCAGCTGGCCGTGGCCGGCGCGGGACCCGTCGGGTCGCCGCGCATGGCCAGACGCGGGCTGCAGGAACTGTTCGTGGTTCGTTGCGGTCTTTGTCGGTGCGCAGAGGCGGCGTTGCTGTGGTCGGGAGCTTGGCCACATCGTCCGTGGCGTGGGCCTGCGGCACCACGGGGCCTGTGCCAGCGAACCCGCTAGTGAGAATTGGGGCGACGTGCGCCGGCGGCGCGTTCGACAATCCTCCAATGACTGATGGCGAGCATGGCCTTGCCCTTCGCGTTGTTGTTCCTTCCCCGGCGCGCAGGGGCGGGAGCGTGGAGGTGCGGGCGTTGGTTGACGGCAGGGACATCCTGGCCGACGCGTTCACAGGAGGTCGGGGCCAGGAGCCCGAGGACGTCCTGCTGCCGGGCGGGCCTCTCCTGGCTACGTCGGAGCCGCACGAGGTGCGGCTGGCCGAGGCATCATGCACCGAAGGGTGCTGCGGCGCTCTGTATGTGACCGTGCGACGCGACGGCGATCATGTGCTGTGGGACGGGTGGCGCAGTCCTGCCGAGGACGACGTCGACCTGCCAGGGTTCCGCTTCGAGGCTCACGAGTACACAAGAGAAGTCGAGCGGGCCACTGCTGACCGCAGCTGGGAATGGCCGGCGCGCACCGTTGCACGGCTGCTGGAGCAGCACCTTGGAGAGCGCGCTGACCGGCTCGCCCGGTGGGAGTGCGAACTGGGCGCCGTGTCCGCATGGCCCTGGGAGCCCGACCAGGTCAACGTCTTCCTCTTCCATCCAGGCCGCTCGGCGATAGGCCAGGACCGCCCCTGGCTGCAGTTTCGACGAATCCTCGCGCTCTGCGGTGACGAGGCGGCGACCCAAGCCGAGCTGTTCGCCGAGCAACTCCTCGCAGCCGACCCGCGCCAGGCGTTCGAGGTCTGCGGCGGCTCAGCCGAGTTCGCGCGGCAACTCGGCTACCCCTGGCCGCCGCGTCGCACAGCCTGAGCCCACGAAACACGGTGGTGCTCACCGGGTCTGGGTGCGGGGCGTAGGGCCGGGGCCGCGTGCGGGATGTCTGTTGGCGTGTGGGCCGAGGGCGTCGTAGGCGTCGTTCGGGGGGTGGAAGGCGGGGGTGCTGGTGTGGTGAGCGAGGCCTCGTTGTGCCCTGCCCGGGAGCGCTCGCGCGGGTGATGGCGTCCAGCCGGGCGAGGTCCACGGGTCCGATCGTGGGAGCGGGGGTGCTGGCTTGGGTGTGGGCTGTGGCTGCTTCGGTGGCTGTGATGGTGCCGTGAGTGTGAAGGATGTCGGCCACGGCGAGCAGGGCAGGCCAGTGGTCGTCCAGCAGCCGCACCGTTTCCGTGCGCGCCGTTCGCAGCTGGGTGGGGGCAAGGTGGTAGGCGGCGAGGTGCTCGAAGCCGTGTGTTGCCGCGGCGGCTGTGGCGGCGAGGCAATCTAGGGTGGCCAGGATCAGCTCGTGCAGCCACCGGTGCTGGGCAGGTATCCCGCGTGGAGGACGACGGCCATTGCGCGGGCTCATGTCCAGCTCATCTCGGTGAATTCGGCCGTGTAACGGCCGTCGGTCGTCGTGGTGTTCCCGACGGAGCTTTGGATCAGGGCAGCGTCTTGGTCGTGCAGGGCGCCGGGCAGGACGGCCAGGGCGAGGATCACCAGCGGCGGAGCGGGGGTGAGGAGGGGGAGCCAGCAGGCGGCGTATCCGGCGGCCAGCAGGACGAGGTGACGGGGAGTGGGCGCGGTGGTGGGCTGGTAGCGGGCGGAGAGGATGCCGCCGGCGAGTCCGGCGGCGGAGAAAACGGCGGGCAGGGCGCCGGCCAGCCAGGCGGCGTGATGGTGGTCGGCGGCCGCGATGCCGGCGACGTCGAGGGCGCCGATCGTGGCGCCGAAGAAGACCAGGGCCGCCAATAGGGGGCGCACGGCGGGCGGGCGCAGCGCGCCGAGCCGGTCCCGGCGGCGCGGTGCGCCCCGCCACGAGCGGGGAGGACGCGTGGTCGAGAAGGCAAGGGTTCCGGCGAGAGTGGCGGCCGCGGCCAGGGCGAGGGCCGCGTTCGGGGAGAGATAGGCCGCCGTGGCGATGGCGAGAGCGGGGCCGGTGACGTAGACGATCTCCTGGGTGGAGGAGTCCAGCGTGTAGGCGGTGCGGACGTGTGCGGCGTCCGGCAGCAGAGTCGGCCACAAAGAGCGCAGGCCGCGCTCCAGAGGCGGGCACCCCGCACCGGCCAGTACCGCGCACATGGCCGCGAAGAGCAGGTTGTGGGTGCCGAGAACGGCGAGGGCGCCGAGCGCTGCTGCGACGAAACCCGCTCAACAGGGCGGACACGCGGTCACAACGCCGCTTCATGAGACGACGCCAGGGCACGGAAGCGAGAGTCAGCAGCTGCCGTCGGCCAGGTCAAGGTCACCAGGAGCAGGGGTTTGAGCGGTCCACGGTGCGGGAGGGGAAGGTAATTGTGTGCTGCTTCCTCCCGCCCGGCGGTGCGCGCACCGGCTGCGCGGCCACCGCTGTCTCGGGTGGCCGTAGATGGGCTGAGACACCCGCCGTGCCGATGCCCGTAGAGCCGATGAGATGTGCGCGATATCCGACCCGTTCCCGTCCGGGCGGCCCTGGCCATCGGGGCGCAGCCGTCCGATGCGGCGGCCGACACCGACCGTTTGCTGTAGCTCGTCCAGACGCTGCGTGAGGAGGGGCAACGGGTCCTCGGGTTTCCCGGCAATCTCGACTTCCGGTTGGAAGACCTGGCTCCGCTGCTGGGCGTCTTCTGCAACAACGTGGGCGACCCTGACTCCCCGGATGCCTTCAACGTGGGGGCCCAGGCGTATGAGCGGGCGGTGGTGGAGTGCTTAGCCGCTGCCGCCGGTGCGGGGGTGGATGAGGTGTGCGGATACGTGGCGTCGTCGAGCGAGGCAATCCTGCATTCCCTGGCCACGACCCGCCGGGCTTTGCCGTCTGCCTGCGTGTACGCCTCGGATCAGGCGCACTACAGCGTCAAGCGGGCCTGCGATTTGCTGGGGATGGAGCTGGTGACGGTGGGGTCGCTGCCCGAGGGCACGATGGACACCGAGGGGTTGAGGATCCAGTCGTTGTTCCGGCGCCGTTTCCGCCCCATGTTGGGGAAGGGCCCGGGTGCGATCGTGGTGGCCACGTGCGGCACGACCCTGCGCGGCGCGGCCAATGACATCGTCGCCCTGCGCAAGGCCGCCTCGGTGGCCGGGGCGGTGTACGTGCACGTCGACGCGGCGGGCGGGGGCCTGGTCGCCGCGCACAGCGATCCGGTGCCGAACTGGTCGTTCGCACAAGGCGCGGACTCGGTGAACATCTGCGGCCACAGGGTCCTCGGTCTGCCCGTGCCGGCGGGCATCTACCTGGTGCGCCGCGATCTGCTGCCCGCACAGGACGGGGGCGAGTACGTGGCCGCCAGCGACCGCACGGTGGCCTGCTCCCCCAGCGGGCTGGCCACTGTGCTGCTATGGGCGCGCCTGCGGGCATTGGGGCGCACCGGCATGGCGGCGCTCATCCGGCGTTGCCAGGACGCGGCCCTCTACCCGCACATGCGGCTGGAGGAGGCCGGTACGCACCCGGGTCTCTTCCCCGGCTCGCTGACCGTGACGTTCGACCGGCCCCCGGGGTGGGTGGTGGACAAGTGGCACCTGGAGTGCACGGGGTCGCTGGCGCGCATCGTCACCGTCGGGCATGTCACGCGGGCGGCGCTCGACGCGTTCGTCGCCGACGTTGGCGCCGCCCGGCTGGCGGTGGCCCCGTGACCCCCGCCGTTGCTCTGTACCGCCGGCTCGAGCCGGAGCCGGGGGTGGGTGATCCGGTGGGCCACGCCCCGCAGTCGGTACCCAACCTGTCGACCGGCTGCCGGAGTTGTTCGCCAGCCTGCCGGGCACTTTCACGGAAACGTGGTCTGCCGGCATGGGTTGGAGTGGGATGAGGCTGGCCGGATTCGAACCGGCGTCCTCCCACATGCGGTGAAGGCGCGACAACCACTGCGCTACGAGCCCCATCCCGCCCCCGATCATACGGGCAACCCGCATGCAGCCGCAGTTGTTCGCCAGTGCGCCCGGCGGTGGCGCGATCAACCTTGTGCGCTGGCCGATGTTCTCGGGCGAAGTCGCCTACCAGGGTCCCTGGTTCACTCTCGTCAAGGGCCGGGGGCGCTTGACCACGCTGCGCCCCTGTCTTGGGAGGTTCTCGTGTACGCAGCCGGGTTGCGATGTCCCTGACCGCCTGGATGAGAATTGGTGCATGAGCGGAGAGACCAACGACGTAAGCGAAGCGATCGCCGGTGAGCTGCGCCTGATGGACCCCGGAGTGCGTATGTCGCCGTCGCTGGCCCGGCAGCTTCTCGACCCGCACTTCGTAGAGGTCGGCGTCTCGGGCCGGCGGTGGACTCTGGAGAAATTGCTCGCCGAGCTGCCCGTGATGGACGGTGCGGCCAAGGACGGCCCGCGTTATGAACCCTCGGCGATGGTTGGCGTCCTGCTGGCGCCGGGGCTGGTGCACGTCACCTACGAGACCACGATCGGCGGGGACCGGGCACGACGCAGTTCGCTCTGGCGCAAGCACAGTGCGGGAGCCACCTGGCAGTTGTACTACCACCAGGCGACACCGGTCGGGCCCCAGGGCATGTGACCGAGGAGCTTCTTCGTTGACAGGGCGTCTCCTGCCCGAAGGCCGGTGGCCGAGCTTGCACACCATGCAGCCATGGGGCCGCACGGCCGGGCTGACGAAGGGCCTGACGATCGCGCGGTGCTCGAGGCGACCGGGCCATGCAGGCTGCCACACGTGACGCGATGGGGTACTGACCGGCGGAATCACGGAAGTCGTGCCAGAGCCTCCACTTCGGGGGCACCGAGGCTTCGAAAGGTCAGCGATCTGAGACCGTGTACGACGCAGCGGCCAGTATCGCCAGATGGTGCCGGTCTGCCAACGTCGCACCCACTTCCCGAAGCCCCACGCCTGGACGCCGGGCACCCGGGGTGGCGCCTACATCGGCGACCATCCATCCTTACGTCGGCAGGGACCAGTGGTCAGCAGCTGCCGGAACGACAGCCCGCCACGGAAAGATCTATGTCGACCCGTACACGAAGAACTACAAGTACTGAAGTTTCTCCCCACAGAGAGCAGCCGAACCAAAGATGAAGTTCCGGATCTACCGAATCAAGCCGGAGTGGTACTGATGCCATCAGCGGCGACACTGCGCAAAACGTTCCAACTCTCCACCCGTGGATTCTGGTTCGTCACCGTGGAGGCGATCTGGGCCCTGCTCATCGCCAGGAGCCTGTGGACCTGGCGCGACGATGCCTACGTCTTCCTGGCGAACGTTCCCTACATGCCCTGGCTCAGCATAGGGGTGACGGCTTCCGTCGTGCTCAGTCTGGTCCTACTCTCGCGCGACCACATATGGCTACGACGGCTCGGCTGGGCGCTGACCGTCGTGCGCTTGTGTGTGCTGCCCTTGATAGCCCTCGAATGGCATCCAACGATGTCACCGTTCATCTCTTTGTGGTGATCCGCTGAGGGCGGCGTCGAAGTACACCACGACGAGCAGCAGCCGGACCAGGCCCCGTCTACCGCTCAGCCGCTGGCGGACTGATCTCGGCTCAGAGCCCCAGTTGCAGTTGTCCTTCTCCGAGCTCCGTACTGGGTGCACAAAGACACGGCGGCCGCGCCCCAGCGGAACTCCGTTCACGTTCGTAGCTGTCAGCCCCCGCAATCCAGCCGCCCCGAATCTCGCGTTCGGGGCGGCTGCCGCGTTGACGGGAAGGTTGACGGTGCCCCGGATTCCCCCCATCGCCTACGTGGGCCTGCTGGGGGACGCTGAGCCTTGCCGTCCTTTTCGAAGCCGGGGGCCTGCCCGTGTGTGACGCCGCGGACGTCCTTGCTTTGGGACAGTGGATGTGCGAGCGGAACGGATTGCCGCGGTCGTCGACAGCCAAGCCGGTGCTCGGCTGTCACAGAGGTCCGGGTACAGGCGACTTCGGGTCCCTCTCGTTGTCCGACCCGGGTGCCATGCTGTGCCGTCATGCATACCGAACAGTTTTGGGACCTCATCGAACAAGCTCGTGTCCAGGCCGTCGATTCCTGCGATGCCGACGACGTGGCAAATCAAGCCACCGCGCTGCTGGCGACCTGTGAGCCCCGGGAGATCCTCGACGCCCAGCAGATTCTGTGGGATCTCATGGCCGCCTCTTATCAAGCCCCGCTGTGGGCTGCGGCCTACCTCATCAACGGCGGATGCTCCGACGACGGCTTCGACTACTTTCGCGGGTGGCTGATCGCGCAGGGCCGCACAGCCTTCGAACAGGCCGTCGCGGACGCCGACCGCCTCGCGGAGCTGCCCGCTGTTAACGCGGCAGCAACCGAAGGAATGGAGCTGGAGGGCGAGCAATCCCTGAGCATCGCCTGGGACGCCTACCAGAAGGCAACCGGTACGGATCTGCCCGACGGTGCCTTCACGATCGACTATCCCGCTCTCGATCCCGCCTGGGACTTCGACTTCGGCAACCACGCCCAAGTGGCCGCCCTTCTGCCCCGGCTCGCGGTGCTCTACCCACAATGACCGGCCAGCCGGGCACCTGGTCCGTCAAAGCCCCGGCCGCTTATCAGCGGGTCGAAGGCCGGTGGTGGGGTTGGGGTGTGCGGGGGTGAGGTGGGCGAGGCCGGAGGCGGGAGGGCCCGGGCGGCGGAAGGGCGGGCTTGGATGCGGGCGTGGGTGTACAGGTCGATGGCGTCGGTGAGGTGGTCCCATCCCTCGGCGTCAAGGCCTTGGGGGCGTGGTCCGAGGATGTCGGGCCCCGCGTGCTGGCGGCGCCGGTAGTCGGTGATGGCGGTGATCAGCCATGTCCAGGTGGCTGTTCGTCCTCGTCGTCTTCCCCGGGCGGGGTGATCTCCTCCATCCATGCCTCGGGCGGGCTCTCGCGGAGGACCACGGCCAACGCGCCGCGGGCCGGCTGTGCGTCGAGGGCGCCGTAGCTGGGCGGGGCTGCGCCCCCAGCCGGTCGCGCAGGGCCGGGTGGTCGGACAGCGGCCCCGCCGGCGGCGGGGAGTCGAGGTGGGCCAGGGCGGCGGCGAGAACCTGCACGGCGAATGCTCCGGGCGGCGGGGCGTGCAGTAAAGCAGTGCAGGAGTGTCCGGGGCGCAGGCAGGAAGTGGCGGGTGGGCGGTGCTGAATGCCGCTGGGAAGCTGGGCTTTGGCCGCCCCCGGGTGGTGGCAACCCGTCGGCCGGGGCGGTGCGGGCGGCGGGTTGGACCGGCAAGGGCCGTCGCCGCGGGCTGCCCGGATGCAGGCCCGGGACAGGGGGCGGGTCGCGAGGGCGGCCCGGGATCTGTGCCCGGCGGAAGCGACGCAGGGTCTGCGCCGGGGGTACGGGGCCCCCGCGCGGTAGAAGGGGTGCGCGGGGGCGGGAGGGGGCTGGTGTGCGGCCGGCGCCGAATGTTGCTGGGCGGCGGGGTAACGCCGCCCTGGGCGTGAGGTGTTGGCGTATCGGGTGGAGTCCGGGGCCGGGTACCGATGAGCGTGCGGCCCTATCGGTTGCCGAAGTCGGGAAGGGTGATGGAGCCGTCCTCCGCGAGGGGGATCGAGGGATTGTGCGCGATCTCCCAGGCGTGGCCGTCGGGATCGGTGAAGGCACTGGAGTAATACCCGATGGCGTTGATAGCCGCGGGTTTCGTGATGGTCCCGCCGGCCTCCTGCACTGCCGCGAGCAGGGCATCGACCTCAGCCTGGGAGCGGACGTTGTGTGCCAGGGCGATGCCGCCGAAACCGGCCGCCGTGCCGGGCTCCAGGCCGCAGTCCTGGGCGAGTCTGCCGCGATCCCACAGGACGAGTCCCAGGCCGCCGGCCTGGAAGAAGACGGTCTCTTCGACTTCTTGTCCCTGCCAGCCCAGGGCTTGATAGAAGCTTTTGGCGCGGGCGAGATCCGAGACCCCTAGCGTGATCAAAGTGATGCGTTGTTCCATGCGCTTACGGTAGTTGCCTGGTGATGCCAACCATGCCTTTTACAGCAACACCACGCGCTCCAGGCGTCTTCGGTGCCCCGCTGGATGGGCTTGAGCCGGTTGTCTAGGACGGCCTCTTCGGCCCCGAAGTACCGGGGTGTTCTGGCCCCAGGTGAGGAACGGATTGTTAGGGGCACTGGACCTGGCCGACCTCGCCACCGTGAAGCGGGCTCTGGCCGAGCTCGGCTACGTGAGCGTCCCCGAGGAACTGTTGGAAAGCGACTACGAGGGCCCCAGCGCACTCAAGCACTTCGCAGCGCGGCCCACCTGGTGGACGCGGTTCTTCGGCAACATGTGACCCGCCCGCCGCCGTCCTCTCGCGGCCCGATGGGGTACCCCTTCGGATAGCCGGGTGGCGGCGTGGTGAAGCCGGCTCAGTAGGCGTGGTCGGGCCAGTGCGGGTCCTGCCAGCGGGCGGGGCCGGTGAGCCCTATGAGCCGTATGCGGTGCAGCAGTTCCTCGGGAGCACCCTGGGCTCGAAGTCGTGCAGGGGCGTGATGGACCAACCAGGCTTCGAGCTCGGTGCGCAGGGCGGTCTCGTCTTCCCGCGTGTCCCAGGGCAGTTGGTCTCCCAGGAGGTCGTATTCCCAGCGAGCTGCCGCCTGGGCAAGGTGCTGGTCGGCGACGCGGTCCTTGTGCGCCTCCCAGGTGGTGAGCCACGGACCGAGCGTGGCAGAGGCCTCGACACACAACGCGAGGACTTCGTAGGCGGGGACGGCGGGGTTCGGTTCGGCGAGGGTATGGGCCCACCAGGCACGCAGGAACTCCCACACCGCCGCGCTCTGGTGCGCCGGCCAGTGTTGCCAGTGGCCGCGAGCGAACGCGTGCCCGACCTCGTCCATGCCGAACAAGGGCTCCACCTGGCCACTGACCAGTGCCCTGGCGAACTGGGGCAGGATACGGCGCAGCACAGCGCCGTGGTCGTTCCAGTCGGGCGCCGCCCAGGTGCGACGCAGCAGGTCCGGATCGAGCACCACGTCGGGGATCTTCAGCTGTGCGAGTTCTTGGGGGCTGCCCCAGTGGCATTCGCACTGGGTCTCGTCGCTGCGGGCGGTCGCTGCGCGGAAGGTGACGTCCAGGCAGTCCAGAGCACGGTCGAGGCGCAGCCGTGCGGGAGTGTCGTGAAGGTTCATCATGATCGGTCCGCCGTGAAGGGGGGCTCCGGAGGGTTTCCCCCAACCGAAGATCACCACTTTACCGGTCGCAACCCGTCATCGGCACCGCAGCCACCCGGCCCCCCATCATTTGGAATGGCCCGGGCAGCCCGTCACAAATCCAGCGCCAGGGCCCGTTCGTCCGTACGCGACTGTGCGCGTGCATGCGTACGCCGACAGGTGGTGCCCGGTGGCGGGGGTGCGGGCGGCGGGCTCCCCTATCGCGTCGGCGGGTTGAGGGCGGTGGGTTGGGACCGGCCGCGACCAAGCACAGGGGCTCCGGCCGCCGGCAGGCGGGTTGGGGGCACCGCGGTACGCCCCAGGGGCCTGGGGCGGGTAGGGCGTTCGGCGTGGAGGGCCCCCGGGGCTGCGGAACGTTGTCGATTGAGGCGGGGCTACGTGGTGCGGGTGCTGGGGGGCCGGCGGCAGGCGGGGGCGTCGGGTCAGGCGCGGCGCTGACAGGCGCCGGCACGCGCAGCGCCCCGCCCGTGGCGTGGGGGCGGGGCCGGGACCGGGGCTGGGGCCGGACGGTGCGGTTCAGAGCATGAGGCGCCCTTGGGTGAAGCGCATGTGCGGGGAGACGCGGCAGTCGGGAAGGATGCCGGAGACGATCGGGGCGGGGCGCCGGGGACATGCACGACCTGCACCTGGTCGGTCAAAGGTTTGACGGCCGTCCACAGGCCGTCGGAGACCTGGCCGAGGAGGGCCGCCCCGGGAGATCCATGATCAGCTGTTCGCCGGAGTGGTATCCGAGGTTGCTGTAGAAGACGCGGGCCTGATCGGCAGTGAGGGCAGTGGTGGTCGGAGCCGCAGGGACTTTCCTTTGCCGGGTTCGGGTTACCCCTTCGGTACGATACCCAAGGGGGTATCGCGAAGGAGTGTGGGTTGTGGAACTGGCGATGGCGGCTGAGGAACTGAAAACGGTGGTCAACCGGCTGCGCCGGGCGCAGGGTCAGATCGCCGGTGTGATCAAGATGATTGAGGAGGGGCGGGACTGCGAGGACGTCGTCACCCAGCTCGCCGCGGCGTCCAGGGCTCTGGACAAGGCCGGTTTCGCGATCATCGCCACGGGTCTGCAGCACTGCCTGACCGATGCGGACATGGCCGCTTCCGGTGACCGGGAGCAGATGCGTACTCGGCTGGAGAAGCTGTTCCTTTCTCTGGCCTGAGCTGTGGTGCCGCGGTGCCCGATCGCCCGCCCGGTTCGGAGCGGTTGGCCACATGGCCTGGCATATGAAAGGAGAGGGAGCCGGAGACGGGTCCCTCCCCTTTGTGATGTGGTTCAGCGGTTGTGCAGTGCGGCCAGCGTGCTGTCGAGGTCGGCGGCGCGGGGACGGTTGTGGGGGAGCTTGGCGAGCATGGCGGCCATGCCGCAGGTATTGGTCAGGGCGGAGAAGACCAGACCGCCCGCGATGCCGGCGGAGAGGAGCTGGAAGGCGGGGTGGACGACGAGCCCGAGCAGCAGGCCGAGCAGCACGATCACTCCTGCGGTCAGCCTCACCTGCCGCTCCATTCCCCAGGTGGCACGGGAGGCGCCCTGGGGGCGGTGGAGCTCGTGGCCGTCGGCCGCCCAGGCGCCGGTGCCTCCCGACAGGGTGGCGGCGGTGATGCCGTTCTCCGCGAGGGTCTTGCAGGCGTTCTCGGAGCGGGCGCCCGAGGCGCAGACGACCAGGACGTCGCCGCGGTCGGTGGCGTGACGGATGTCGGGCAGCGCGCGCCGGATCTGGTCGAGGGGGATGTTGAGCGCGCCGGGGAGATGGCCGCCGGCGTATTCGCCCGGGGTGCGTACGTCGATGATGGTCAGTTCGTGCAGGCGCGTGCGCGCCTCGTCGGTGGCGAGAGCCGTGGTTGTGGTCATGGCAGATGTCATCCTTGCGTGTCGGAGTGTGCTGGGCTTGATCTGGCGGGAGCTGGGCTGAGGGCGGTCTTGAGATGCGCGGCCGGCTGGAGAAGCCCTCCGGGTCCCTGGTCTGAGCCGTTGGCGGCGCTTGTGTTCAGACGATCACGTCAACGAGCATGAAGGCCGCCACCGCCAGCAGGACTCCGGCGAAGACCTTCTGAAGGGTGGTGCCGGAGATCTTCGTCGCGAGGCGCTTGCCGTCCCAGGCGCCGAGGATCGCGGCTCCGGTGAAGGGGCCGATGATCTCCCAGTGGAGCCCGCCAGTGGTGCCCGTGCGAGCGGCGAGCGCGGCCAGTGAGTTCACCGTGATGACGAGCAGGCTGGTGCCCACTGCCCGCCGCATGGCCAGTCCCAGGACGCTCACCAGGGCGGGCACGGCGAGGAATCCCCCGCCGACCCCCAGAAAGCCCGTCACGACGCCGAGTCCGGCACCGGCACCGGCCGCCGTGCCGGGACGGATCCGGTCCGGCGGCCCGGACGCGGACGGTCGCAGCATACGCAGGGCCGCCAGTGCGGCGATGCCCGCGAACGCAGCCGTCAGCACCGCTGCGGGCAGGCGCCCGGCGACAGCGCCGGCGAGGAAGGCGGGGACGATGCCCGCCGCGGCGAACAGCGCCCCTGTCTTCCATGCCACGTTCCCGTCGCGGGTGTGGGCGTACAGGGCGGTGGCGGAGGTGGCGGTGACGATGATCAGGCTGGCGGTGGTGGCGGCGGCCGGAGTGAAGCCGAGCAGGTATATCAGTGCCGGCACGGCAAGGACACTGCCACCGCCGCCGAGGGCTCCGAGGGCGAAACCGATGACGGCCCCGGCGATGAGGGCGAGAACGAGTACGGTCACGCTATCTGGCCGCTGTTCCCGCGTTCGTCGACGACCGGGTGTCCGGCGGCGGCCCACGCGTTCATGCCGCCCTCGACGTCTACCGCGTGCGCTCCGCGTTCGGTGAGGAGCTTCGCGGCCTGCTGCGAGCGCTGTCCACTGCGGCAGATCACCACCAGCGGACGGCCCTGCGCCTCGGCGGGCGGGGTGGCGCCGGCGACCAGTCTTGTCAGCGGTACGTGGACGGCGCCCGGGGCATGGCCCGAGTCCCATTCGGGCTCCTCGCGGACGTCAAGCAGAACGGCGTCAGGCCGGTCGCCGCTGGTACGGCTGCGTGCCTCGTCGACCGTGACACGGGGCCCGCTTCGGCGAAAGAGGAACATCACACGCTTCCTTCCTTGCGAGGGGAACGGCCGAACTCAGCCGAAGGCCAGGGGCAGCCCGGCATCCGTCGCGGCGTCGAAGCCGTCGTCGACGGCGACCACGTCCCGTCCGGCGGCATCGAGCAGGGAGGCGGCGATCGCCGCGCGCATCCCGCCCGCGCAGTGCACCCACACCGTCCCGTCCGGCACCTCGCTGATACGGCCGTGCAGCTCGTGGATCGGGATGTGGACCGAGCCGTCGATGTAGCCGCCTACGCGCTCCGAGTCCCGGCGCACATCCAGGACGACCACCTCGTCGCCGCGCTCGCGCACCTGGGCAAGGTCGGTGAAACGGGCACGCGGGAAAGAAGCGAGCTGCTCGCCCTCATGGACCCAGCCGGCCGGGTCGCCTGTAGCCGCGGCCGCCGGGCGGTCGATGCCCACCCGCGCCAGCTCCCGCTGCGCGTCGGCGATCTGCGCGGGGGTGTCGGCGAGCAGGGTGACCGGCTTGCCCCACGGGATCAGCCAGGCCAGGTAGGTGGCGAGCTTGCCCTCGGCCTCGAAGTTGAACGATCCGACCACATGCCCCTCGGCGAAGGCCATGCGGCTGCGCAGGTCCACCACCCACTCACCGGCGGCCAGCCGGGAGGCGATCTCGCCTGCGTCCGCACGCCTCGGCGGGGTGAGGTCGACTGGTGCGGGGCCTGCGGCGTTGGCCGGGCCCATGTGCGCGTAGTAGGCGGGCACGTCCTCAAGCCCGGCAAGCATCCGGGCAACGAAGGTGTCCACATCCAGAGTGAGCGCGTCATTGCTGGTGCGCTCCCTGCCGATCGTGGTCGCGTCCCTCTCGGCCGGGGTGGCAGAGCAGAAGCTGCCGAATCCGTGGGTGGGCAGCACCGGCACCTCGTCGTCCAGCTCGGCGGCCAGGCGGTGGGCGGAGGCGTGCTGGGCCCGGGCCAGCTGCTCGGTAAGCCGCGGCTCCACCAGGTCGGGGCGGCCCACCGTGCCGATCAGCAGCGATCCACCGGTGAACGCCACCACACCGCGCCCGTCCTCCTCCAGGACGTAGGAGGTGTGATGCGGGGTGTGCCCGGGGGTCGCGATCGCCCGCAGCACCAGACCCGCGTCCACGCCCGCAATGTCGCCGTCGGCGACCGCTGTGCGGGCGAAGGACACTTGCGCCCCGGCCGGCACCAGGTACCGGGCGCCGGTGACGCGGGCCAGCTCCAGGCCGCCGGTGACGTAGTCGTTGTGCACGTGGGTCTCCGCCACGTACGCGATGCGCACCCCGCGCCGGGCGGCTGCGGCGATCACCTGGTCGATATCGCGCGGCGGATCGATGACCACCGCGGCAGCGGGCCCGCCGGCCAGGTAGCTGCGGTTGCCCAGACCCTCGAACTCAAGGGTGTCGACGAAGAACACGGCTGCGGCTCCTCCACAAACAACGATGTACCCCCGGGGGTATTTAACACCAACCCTAACAGGGATACCCCAGGGGGTATTCCTTTGCCTCTGAGTGTCCTTGATATCCCCGAGTGCGGCATTGCCTACGCCGGGTACCCGGCGGGGTATCAAGGGAACCGGGTTTTCCGCCGCACCGAAGGGCAGCGCACCGTGTCCTACGACCGCACCGTCCGCCTGGCCGTCACCGACTTCGACGCCGCCACCGCCGCCGTCCGCAGGCCCTGGCCAACCAGGGGTTCGGCATCGCTCTCCATCATGGGCCGCGGAGGCCGTGGAAACCGGTCACCTAGCATCCGGCTATGGCGATGTTCGTGCACATAACCTCGGCGGCGAACGCGCCGCGCATCCGACGGGCCGGGATCCGCGCCGCGAGCTGCGGACAAGGCGGTACGCGCGGGGTGTACTGCTTTCCGGTACTGCCCTCGTACACCCTCACCCACCAGTGGCTGCGTGAGCTGGCCCGTTTCGGCAGCCGGGGAGGGCTCGTGGCCGTCCACGTGCGACTGGACGACGACCAGCACGTGCTGGTCGGGCGCTACGCCGACCGGATGCGGGACGCCCAGGCCGCCGTCCCAGCGGCCGAGGCGGTGCGGCGGATCGCCGTGTTGGACGATCCGCGGGGGTGGGAGGTGTTCGTGCCCCGGGCGATCCGCCCGCGTGAAGTGCACCGGATCCGCACCGCGCCACAGGTGGTGGGCTGGCGCTACCAGCCGGACGCGCACGGCGTGCGCCCCTGCACCTGCTACGGATGCCGGGTGCGCGGCGGGTACGGGGCGCGGCGCCTGCGCGAGCGGTTGCCGCACCCACTGGACGGTCCACCGCCACCGGCCAGAGCGCTGCTCGACCGGGTCACGGCAGCCGGCGAGCCCGGAGACCCGGCCGTGCTGCGGGAGACGCTGCACTGGTTCGCAATGCGCCGACGAGGCCCCCTGGCCCAGCTGGCCCGACTTGCCTCACATCCCGACCCCAGCGTGCGGGAAGAGCTCGTATGGGCAGTCGCCCGCTGGTCCACGCCCGGGGTCGCCGAACTGCTGAACACTCTCGCGAACGACCCGGACGCGGACGTCCGGGAAGCAGTCGAAGCTGTCCGCGAGACACAGTGATCACTGACACTCTTCGGGATGGGTCATCTGGCCGAGCCCGCACGCCCGACGCCTGCCCAGATCACATGCCTGACCACGGCCGGCGAGGACCGCGCCGCAGATGCTCAGTGCGCGCCGCCCCGGACACGGCTCAACCACTATGCGGCGGCCAGCGCGCTTGACGGTCCGAAGACATCGTCGAAGCGGTGGGCTCGCTCTGTGCGAACGAGGGGCCTGGGACGGGCTGCTTCCCGAGCTGCTGCCGCTGGTGGGCTGAGTGCAGGCCGGTCGGCCGACGGGCCGGGCGGGCCAGTTGCTGAGGGCACTTGGAGCGTGGCGAACTGGTGCCCTACGACGCGCCACCACTGCCCGGGGGGTGCCGTGCAGGGACGGGTCAGCGCGCCAGCCACGAGCCGAAGATGACGACCCTCTCCAGCGCGCCGAGCGCCTTGGGGCCGAACGATGTGATGCCGGTGACCGTCAAGCCACCGGCCGCGCCCCGCAGGTGCCAGGCGGCACCGGAGTCGGCGTAGGTGCCGTCCTCCAGGGGCGCGGTCGCCGTCAGGTCGGCCTTGCCGTCCTTGTTGGTGTCCGACAGCAGGACTTGGCTGCCGAACGTGTCCCTGTCTCGCAGGCGCCGGGCACGCCGGTCGTGGACTGCTAGACGGCCTGCACGCCCGTGCCGGTCAGACCGGTGCGGGAGCCCTTGAGCAGCACCGCGCTCCCCGCGTCCGCGACCGCTTCGATGTCCTCGCCGGCGATGCCGACCGCGACCTCCGCATAGCCGTCGCCGTTGACGTCGCCCGCGCTCATCGAGGAGCCGAACTCGTCGTCCTGGGTCAGCCGCCGAGTGTGTGGCCGAACTTGGCGTCCGCCTCGGGAGCGCCGAGCTTCGCGGGGCTGAGTGTGCCGGCGCCCGTCGTGGTCAGGCCGCTCGCGGTGCCGTAGAGGTTCCACAGGGCGCCCGAGTCGGCGAAGGCACCGTCCTCGCCGGGGGCTGTTGCGGTCAGGTCCGCCTTGCCGTCTTTGTTCCGGTCGGCAAGGCTGACCTGGCGGCCGAAGTCGTCGCCCGACTCGGAGACGCCGGGAACACCCGCGGTGGACTGGTTGTAGGCGATCGCGCCCTTGCCGGTCATGCCGCCGGCGGCCTTGGACGCGCCCTTGAGCAGGATCACCGCGCCGGTACCGGTGGCGGCGTCGAGGCTCTCGCCGGGAACGCCGACCGCGACCTCCGCCTTGCCGTCGCCGTTGACGTCACCGGCGCTGAGGGACGCGCCGAAGGCGTCGTTCGTCTCGCTAGCCCCGGGAACCCCCGTGGTGGCCTGGGTGATGACCTTCTTGCCCGTGTTGGTCGGCCCGGTGGAGGTGCCGTACTGGATGGTGATGCTGCCCGGCCGGTGGTCGACGTCCTCGGTGAGGTGGCCGTTGTCGCGGGTGATCAGGTCGCCGTAGCCGTCGCCGTCGACATCGCCGACGGTGCCGCTGTACGCCGTGCCGAGGTACTTCGAGGTGTGGCTGACGCCGGTCCTCGAACCCTTCCAGAAGTGGGCCTCGTGCTGCATCTCCTCAAAGCCGTGCGTGGTGACGATGTCGTCGACGCCGTCGCCCGTCATGTCACCGGTGATGAAGGAGCGCAGGCCCGAGTTGCCGCTGTCGTCCGTGGTGATGCTGTCGCGGGTGCGCGTCTTGCCGTCCCGGGTGAAGGGCCCGTACTGGATCGTCATCCCGGAGTAGTTCGGGTCGTCGCTCGGGTCGGAGTTCACGACGAGGTCGCGCTTGCCGTCACCGTTGAAGTCACCGAGGGCGAACTCGGAGGGGTGGTACGGCAGAACGGTGTTCTGGCCGGACAGGCCGTCCTTGGAGCCCCAGAGCACCGTCGGTTGGCCCTCGTCGTTGCCGCCGCCAACCACGAGCAGGTCGGTGTAGGAGTCGCCGTCGAGGTCACCGGGGAGCGTCTGGGCACCGAAGGCGAAGCTGCCCTGGAGGTCGCCGGGCACGCCGGGCGTAGCCCGGCTGATCATCTGATGACGCGCCGCCCCCGGCCCGGAGGCAGTGCCGTACACGATGGAGATGTAACCGGCCTTCTCCACACCGCCGACCGTGGCGAAGGGCGCCGCGACCGCGAGGTCGGCGTGTCCGTCGTGGTCGAAGTCGGTCACCGGCGTACGGGGCGGCACCGGCGCGGCCGACGCCGTGTGCGAGGTGGCGAAGAACGCGAGGGGAGTCGCGAGCGCGGTGACGGCAATCGCGATGGTGAGAGTGCGGCGGGGCACTGAGCCTCCTGAACGGAACATGTGTGTGACGCAACAGGAGACCCATCACCTCGAGTGAAGGTTGTACACCGCAGGAACCGTGTTACGAGACGCGGACGTTTCATCGAGCACAGCGGCCGTTCACCTCCCGACTACCCAGACATGCGGCACTGCTGTGTCGTCGGACCTCTTGCGGCACCCGTGACGGACGGTGTACCAATGGCGACGCGGAACGTGAACACCGTTCATGTTCGCGCGGTCGTCAGGTCGCGGGATTCCCCTTACGAAGCGTCAGGTCCCCGGTAGGGCTGCGAGAGGGGCGGGTACTCCCGCACCGTGCTCAGCCCGTGTGCCGCCGGGCCGGCCGAGCCGGAGGAGCAGCAGATGTCCGCGGAACGTCCCGTTCACAACCGGCGCACGGTCCTGCGGGCGGGAGCCGTCACCGGCCTGGGGCTGGTGGGCACGCAGATGGCCGGCCGGGCCTCCGCCGTGCCCGCGGACGGGGCCGGCTACCTCGTCGGCCGGGGGCTCGCCGACGCCACCGGCGAGGTGGCGGAGGTCGGCATGATGGGCTACGGCCGGTTCGACCAGCAGGCCGCCGGGCTGCACACCCGTTTGCGGGCGCGTGCGTTCGTCGTGGCCGACAGGGCGAGCGGGCGGCGGGTGATGCTGATCGTCGCCGACTCGCCGATGATCTTCTCGAGCGTGCACCAGGCGGTGCTGCGGCGGCTCGCCGAGCGGTACGGCGGCCTGTACACCGAGCAGAACGTGCTGATCACCGCCACCCACACCCACGCCGGTCCGGGCGGCTACTCGCACCACCTGCTGTACAACACGACGACGTTCGGGTTCCACCGCAAGACCTTCGAGGCGGTGGCGGACGGCCTGTTCGAGGCCGCGCAGCGGGCCCACGACGATCTGGCACCGTCCGAATTGGTGCTCAGCCACAGCTCGTTGACCGGGGCGAGCGTCAACCGTTCCCCGGCGGCCTTCGCGCGCAACCCGAAGGCCGAACGCGACCACTTCCCGGACGCCGTCGACCCCCTCACCACCCTGCTGCGGGTGGAGCGGGCCGGGCGGGCGGTGGGCGCCGTGAACTGGTTCCCGGTGCACAGCACCAGCATGTCCGGGGACAGCCGGCTCATCAGCGCGGACAACAAGGGGTACGCGGCCTACCACTGGGAGCGCGAGGTGCACGACGTCGACTACCTGGCCGGCGGCTCCCCCGCGTTCGTGTCGGCGTTCGCCCAGACCAACAGCGGTGACATGTCGCCCAACCTCGACCTGAAGCCACCCACCACGCCGGAGGACTTCGAGCGCGCCCGCGCCAGCGGACTGCGTCAGTACCAGGCCGCCGCAGCCCAGTTGGAGCGGCCCGGCGTCCGGCTGTCCGGCCCGGTGGACTCCCGGCTGGTGTACGTCGACCTCTCCGACGTCACGGTGCGCCCCGAGTTCACCGGTGACGGACACACCCACCGCACCTCCAAGCCCTGCGTCGGCGCGTCCATGGCGGCCGGCAGCATGGAGGACGGTCCGGCCTTCCCCGGATTCCAGGAGGGCGAGAACCCCTTCTGGGACGCGATCTCCGACTCGATCGTGTACACGGTCTCGCCCGAGCTCGCACAGGCGCAGGCGCCCAAGGACGTCGTAGTGCCCCTGGGGGAGATGAACCGCGTCTACCCCTGGGTGCAGGAGCGGGTGCCCGTGATGCTGGTGAGGATCGGTCGGCTGTATCTCATCGGCATCCCGGGCGAGGTCACCATCTGCGCGGGCCTGCGGCTGCGCCGCACGGTCGCCGCCATCGTGGGGGCACCACTCGACGACGTGCTGGTCGCCGGGTACGCCAACGCGTACTTCCACTACGTGACCACTCCCGAAGAGTACGACGCCCAGCACTACGAGGGCGGGAGCACACTGTTCGGCCGCTGGCAGCTCCCAGCACTCCAGCAGACCGCGGCCGCACTGGCCACCTCACTGCGCGACGGCACCCACCTGTCCCCCGGCCCCGGGGCACCGGACCTGTCCGCCACAGTGCTCGCCCTGCAGCCCGGTGTCGTGCTCGACGCCCCGCCCATTTTTCGCAAGTTCGGGGACGTGCTGGTTCCTGCGCGGGAGACCTACCGGGCCGGTGAACGGGTCGAGGTCGTCTTCGCGGGTGCCCACCCGGGCAACGACCTGCACCGGGGCCACACATTTCTCAAGGTACAGCGCCAGGAGCCCGGCGGGGCCTGGTACACCGTGGCCGACGACGGCGACTGGGCGACCCGCTTCCACTGGAAACGCGACGGGCTCGCCGCCTCCCGGGTCACCGTCACCTGGGACATCCCGCCAGGCGCCGTCCCGGGCAGCCACCGCATCGTCTACCACGGCGACTCCAGGAGCATCACCGGCGCCATCACCCCGTTCACCGGCACATCACCCACCTTCACGGTGCGCTGACAAGCCCCGACGCACAGCGCGGCTTCGACTCCATCACAGGTCCCTGTCAGCGCAGCTCATTGTCCGGTGGCGCGGTCAGGCCGCAATGCCCCGGAAGCGGGTCGGCTTGTGCGACCAGGCAATCTTCCTTCTCCGGGACGCGTCGAAGCGGCAGCGAGCAGGGCCTGGATGCAGCCGCGCCGCATCCAGTGGCCGGTAACGCGTCGCCGCACGGCAGCACGGGCGACCGGATGCCGGTGCGCCACGTCTTCAGGATCACGTTGGCCTCCGCGGCCGTGGGCGCGTCGGCCGAGGCCGATGAGCCTACTGGCGGGCCTGCGCGGCGACCGCCGGCTCCTCGGCGGTCCGGGTGAGGCCTGCGGCACGGGCAGACAGCAGTGATGCGGCGGAGGCCAGGATGCCGACGCGCGGCCGGGCCGTCCGGCAGCGGCGGCTCGGCCCGGGGCGGCGGCCCGGGCTAGTGGCCCGGACGGGAACGGCGCGGACGCGAAGGGCACGGCAGCGGCCAGGGCCCAGGCCACCTGAACACGTCACGTACTACAGGCCCGGCCTGTCGGCAGTCGACCGGTTCCCCCATCGGCAACGTCCTCGCGATGGCATCCGCGAGAATGCACCTCACGGGTACGAGGTGTCCCAGACGCCCACCGGTGCGCCCATCGATTCTTGCAAGGACTCCAGGAGCGAGCTCAGTTGACGGCCCTCGGGCTCGTCGAGGAAAGCGGTCACAGCGGCGTACACGTCCACCGTCGCATTACCGTCGTACCCGCCGATGACGAAACGACCCAAGGTCGGCGACCCGGCGTCCTCATCGAGCACCCAGCTGCCGCCGACATCGCTGAACATGTACTCGGCGCAGTACACGGTCAGATACAGGTCGAAGGGCTTGTAACCGATCATCTCGAACGGAGTCAGGTCTCCACTGGAGCTGATCGTGCTCATGTGTGTGAGCCCGTGGCTCGGCGACTCCAGAAGCACCTCGGGCGGCTCCCACCGGGACAGCTCACCCAGCCGGACGACCAGGGCCCGACTCGCGTCAATCCATTCGGGCAGCAGCGCCCGGCGCCGTTCGAGCACGTCCGCCGCCGCACCCGGAGACAACGGAACGGGCAGCGGTTCCTTCGGATCGAACGGGTACCCCATGAATCCCCCAGATCTTCGAACGGCGCAGCCCGCATCATAATTGCTGCTCAAACCGTCGGACCAGCCGGTCATACACCGCCCGCTGGGCCGTTACGGGTGTAGGCAGTGTCGTTCGGATCACCGGGCGGACCATAGGAAGATGCCCGCGACGTGGAGTCCGGCCAGGTAGATGGTGGCGGTCTTCTCGTAGCGGGTGGTGATGCCGCGCCACTGCTTCAGGCGATTGATGCACCGATCGACGGTGTTGCGCTGCTTGTAGGTCTGGTCTAAGGCCGGTGGCCTGCCGCCGCGACTGCCCCACGTAGCCGGTGTGCGCGCTGGTCGGCGGGGACGGAGATCACTGCCCGGATGCCCCGCTTGCGCAGGTGCTCGCGGATCACGCGGGACGAGTACGCCTTGTCGGCCAAGACCAGGTCCGGCCTGGTACGTGGCGTCCTCGCCGACGGGGAACGCCCAGGCTGGTTATGACGCCGGTGAAGGCGGGCGCGTCACCGGCCTGCCCGGCGGTGAGGTGGAAAGCCAGTGGCCGGCAGCGGTCGTCGGCGGCAAGGTGGATCTTCGTGGGTCAGCCCGCCGTGGGACCAGCCGATGGCATGGTCGTCGGGTTCGCTGGCAGGGGCCCCCTTTTACGGACCCCGGCCGCGTGCGGGTGACCCCGCACGAGCGTGCAGTCCACCGAGACGGCCCAGTTGAGGTCCTCGTCCGGGTCGGCCTGAGCCTCCAGGGCGGTGGAAGCCCGCTCCCATGTGCCGTCGACGGCCCACATCCGAAGCCGGTCGTAGACACCTCGCCAGTTGCCGTACTTCTCCGGCAGGTGAACCCACTGCGTTCCGCACTGGAACTTGTAGGCAATCGCGTCGATCACCTCACGGTGGTCTCACCAGCGACCTCCCGCTTCGGAGTGCGATCTGGGAGTAAGGGATCAATCCGCGCCCACTGCGCAGCAGTCAACGGCCACACCCAGACCATCGACCAACTGATCCAAACGAAGCCACCTAGGCCTCAGGGTCGGCGGAAGTGCGTTTGTAGTGACATGTGTAGGGATAGGGGTCCCCGCCGTCCGCGTGGACAGTCCCGTTCATCCACAGCTTTCCGTGCTCCAGATAGAACGGTAGAAACTGATGGTCGTTGTGATTCCTGAAACGGAGTACAAGATAAGGCGTCAGGCCGGGGTCCTTGTTGACCCCATGCCATTTCCCGTCGCTTGAACGACGTGTCACCTGCGAACCCGGCACGGGGCCGTCCCACTGGACCGGAAAGTCCTTGCTGGAGAAGGTGTAGTCGTCGCGTAGGCGGACGATCGGCGATCCGCATTCCCCCTCCCCGTCCCACCGGCCGACCAATTCGCCATGAGTGACGGCCTTCGGAGTGGGGGCGGGTTTGGCTGTCCCGCAAGCGGACGGGGCGAATGCCATCACGGTGGCGGTCGCAAGGCTTGCGCCGATGCGAAATATGTCGAATTGCACGCTGTCTGCTTCCAGCCGTTGGATGACGCCCAGTATGCCGGTCGGTGATCCAAAGAGACGGCCTGGGGGCGGACGTGCTTGAAGACGGTGTTCCGCCAGGCGGGGGCCCTCGGGTTCCCCCAGGTCTGGGCGGTGATCCGCCCCGGGACACGGCTCGCAATGGCCGGCGCGGGCCCCGCGCGCCGCGGATCACACCGGACTTGGTGCTGCACACGAAGCTGGGAACACCGGCCCGGTCAGTACCCGTTCAAGGCGATGTCGCGCCGGCCGACCTTGCGTGCAGCTCGGCAACCACCTCGTCCCCCTCGGCAGCCGTCGTCGGCCGGAACCCCAAGGAGGCGTACAGGTCCCGGGCCGGCGTGTTGGTGGGGTGGTACGACAGGCGAACAACCCAGCAGTCCTCATGGGCCGCCAACCATGCTATGAGGGTGCGCGCCGCTGCACGGCCCACTCCCCTGCCCTGCTGGGTACCGTCGATCAGCATCCCGCCGATCCAGTACGAGCCGTCCTCGTCGCGACCCCACATGATGTGCCCCACCACCGTGTCGTCGGCGCAGACGGCAAGCGAGCGCCACACACCCTCGCGCATAGACAGCAGGAGGTAGCGAGCTGCCAGGGCGGGCACGTACCGGCGCTGGTCGTCCATGGGAGCGAGGTCCGCGACGGCGCGCCAGTTCTCGTCGTCCACCTCGTGCAGGGCGACGCGTCGCCCTGTTTTGTCCCGGAGTCCATGGCTGATCACCGGTGCAGGGTAGATCCCGGACGCTACCTCGCGCGAGCCGTTTACCGGGCGGACCGGGAGTCGAAAGGCGGCTTCGCGAAGGGCGCGAGACCGCCAGGAAGCAGGAGGCTGTCACCTGGCAACTCCCGCCTTCCCGGGTGAGTTGCTCGCACTGCTGCGGTCGCCGCACCGCTGGAGTTCTCGTGACCTCGACCGTCGCCGCCTCCAGTGATGACCAAAGGACGCCGACACGGATCGAAACAAGCGTGGAAGCGGCCTGACCGGGCCGGTGGCAGGACGTGCACCAGGCTGCGGAGGGTTCTTCGACCGAGGATGTCGCCTGCTACCGCAGTTGGTTGAATGCCTGGTCGGCGTCGGCTACGGCCTCGGGGTGAACGCCGTGGGCGGTTCGACCGTCGGCGATCTTCTGCCAGTTGGTCCGGGCGAGCACCCGTTGGACCGCGAGTACCTGGGCGGCTCGCAGGCGTGCCTGGATGCCTTCGCCGAGGGCGTCCGCCAGTGCCTCCTCGTCCTCGAGCTGGTACCGCGTGAGCCGTGCCGCCAGGCTCGGTGTGGTGAACACCAGCCGATGGAACGCCACCACCTCTGGGTGATCGTTGAGGCCGGTGACGGCGTCGTACCGATCGAGGCCGGCCCGGAAGTGTCGGTGCAGCGCCGTCACCGGGTCGATGCCGGACTTGCGGCCACGTACGACGCGTGCTGCCTCGCCCTGGTGGTCCGCGAACCGGTGCAGCACCAGGTCTTCTTTGCTGGGGAAGTAGCGGAAGAGGGTCGGCTTGGAGATTTCGGCCGCCGCGGCGATGTCGTTGACCGAGACGCGGTCGAAGCCGTGCTCCAGGAACAGTGAGATTGCCGCGTCGCCGATGGCGTCGCGCGTCCGCTCCTTCTTGCGGGCCCGCAGCCCCGTCGGCTCGCTCATCTGACCACCGTAACATTAGTGGCCGGGTTGCGTTTTTAACCGAGTAACGTTTTCATGAGCGGCGTGAACCAGAGAGACATTGCTCCCGTGCTTGTAACCGGGGCGACGGGCCGGATCGGCCGCGTCGTCGTCGACCAACTCCTTGACGCGGGCGTCGCGGTCCGCGCTCTCACCCATCGCTCCGAGGCGGCGGCGACGCTGCCGGCGAAGGTTGAGGTGTTCATCGGCGACCTCACTGTGCCCGAGTCGCTCAACCCGGCATTGAATGGCGCCGGTGCGGTCTTCCTCGTCTGGACCGCCCCGCCTCAGACCGCCGCGGCAGTCGTCGAGCGGCTGGCAGCCCACGTGCGGCGGGTCGCCTTCCTCTCCTCCCCGCACCAGACGCCACACCCCTTCTTCCAGCAGCCCAATCCCATGGCGGTGCTGCACGCCGACATCGAGCGGTTCATCGCGGCCACCGGACTCGAGTCGACGATCATCCGACCGGGGATGCTCGCGTCGAACTCGCTGGCCTGGTGGGCATCTGCGGTCCGGACCGACGAGGTCGTCCGGTGGCCTTACGGCGGTGCCGAGTCGGCTCCGGTTGACGACCGCGACGTCGCAGCCGTCGCGGCGCGGACGCTCTATCAGGACGGATACGCCGGAGGCGACTACGTCCTTACAGGCCCCGAATCGCTGACCCAGGCCGCGCAGGTGGGCGTCATCGGTGACGCCCTGGGGAAACGGATCGCATTCGAGGAGATGACGCCGGACGAGTTCCGAAGCCTGTCACAGGGCACGGCACCCAGCTGGGTCGTAGACATGCTGCTCGCCGCGTGGAGCGCGGCGGTCGGACAGCCCGCGTACATCACCACTGCGGTGGCCGACATCCTCGGTACGGCGCCGCGAACGTTTCGCCAGTGGGCCGCCGACCACGCCACCGCCTTCACCGAGGGGTCGCAGGGGTCGTAACTTCGTTGACCGCGATCTGCGCTTCTGGGCGCGGCCCCAGTCCGCTGTGGCACCGGCCGCCGCCTCCGGAATGTGCCTGGGGCGTGCGTGCGGGAGGTACAGCGGCCTGGGCTTCGGCGTACCGGCAGAGCGCGCAGCCTGCGGTCCAAGTGCGCGATGCCGATGGGAAACTTGATGCAAAGGGTGTGCACGTCGCCTGCAGGTGCCCTTCAAGCAGGCAGCGTGCCCCCAAGCTGGAACAGGTTGCCCATGGGATGCCTGTAGGCGCCGCACTGAGAGCTCGTGCATGGTTAGCCGTTGGTTAGCCGTCGAGGAGGAAGTCCACCGCCATCACGGCGTGGAGGACAGTCATGGCGCTGCAGCAGACGACCAGGACGGCGCCCGCGTAGGTGTTCACCAGGTGCGTGAGCGGCGACGCCGGCACCAGGACGTCCGCCGGGTCCTCCGGGGGGTGGGCCACGGTGATCGTGGGACCGGCCTCGCCGTGCAGGAAGCCGCGGTACGTCCCGGTCGCGTCCGGGTAGATGTACGCCCCGCGGGACATCGTGGCCCGGGTGGCGGTCACCATGACGCCGTACCAGTACAGCCAGCGTTCCCGCCGCGCGCGGATCACCCCGTACAGGCCCAGCCACAGGCCCAGCCAGGCAAAGCCGCCGAGAGGGACCGTGAGGAGCACCAGGTCCCACTTGCCCAGTGAGCCGGCCACCACGCAGAGGGCGACGAGCGCCAACAGGTGCCACAGCGTGCCCCGCAGGATCCGGCGGTGGAACCTCGTCCGCCAGGTGGGGGCGAGCGAGCGGGTCACGGCGAACGGGGCTCCGTCGACGTCGTCGCTGTCCGTCCGGTTCGCCAGGATCGCGTTGACCCCGTCGGCGAAGGTGGTGGCTGCCGCCTCGTCCACGTCGTCGATGCGGTGGACGCGCGGCGTCGCCCCGGCCTTCGCCCGCAGTTCGATCAGGACCGAGCGGCCCTCGGCGCGTATCCGGCCCAACCCGTCGGGGGTGAAGGTGACCTGCTCGCGCGGGAGGTCGAGGACCAGTCCGATGTCCTCGGCGGACAGGACGGCCCCGCCCCGGCCTCGGAGCACCGGGAGGGTGGAAATGGAGGTCGACATGGGCATGATCGTAGAGCGGGCTGCCGTCCCGGTCAGCCCCTCGGATCTCCGCTCGTCCGGCCCTTCCGGAGGAGGGGGCGGCGAGGGCCGCCGCGATGCCCGGCCGACGGGTCCGGCGCGGCTGCGTGGCACCGGGCGGGCGCTGGTCGTGACGAGTGCGGCGCTCTCGGGCGCCGGGTGTCGGGGAGGGCGGCGGTGACGGCCTGCGCGAAGGCGGGCGCCCCGCTCTCATCGACATCGGCTACCCGGTAGATCGTCGGCGCGCGTCCCGCCATGCGCCGGATCGAGAACCGGGGCCCTGGGAACATTTCCGTGACGGCCCCGGCACCGCCGTTCGATACTCCCCCATATTTAGGGGACTTCACCTGAACGAGCTCGCTAGCGCCCGAGCAGACGGTTCCAGAGGCTGGGCTTCTTCTCCTCCGCGGGGCGAGCGGGCCGGACTTCGAGCGACCAGTCGCCGTCCCCGTTGACGACCGCCAGGACCAGGGGCCCCTCGGGGAGCACCCGTGCGTCCTTCGGGCGCCGGCCCGTCTCGCTCGCCAGCGTGTCCGGGTATGGGGCCGGGGCGCCGGGGCGACGCGGCCTGTGGCCCTCGACGCGCAGCCACTCGGATCCCTCCGCCGAGCGCATCCGGGAGACCAGCTCGCCCGCGGGCCCGGTGTGGAGCAGGACGTCGGAGCCCTGCCCGGTGGCCCCCTCGCCGAGCGCGCGCACCGCGCTGAGGGGCCGTATCACGACCACCCACTCGTCCCGGCTGTCGCACTGGACGCGGAAGCGCAGGGGGTACAGGGTGTCGCACCACATCACCCGCCTGTCGAACCGGTGGGGCGGGAAGCTTCTGCCGAGGTGGACGGCCTCCTTGCCGTTCCAGTCGAGGGAGTCCATCCAGAAGATGCCCCTGCCCGTCCGGGCGACGTCGACCAGGACGTAACCGGGCGGAGGCGTTTCCTCCATGGCGAACTTGGCGTCGCCCCTGCCGACGTACACGATGTCCTCGAACTCCCCGCCGAGGATCCCCACGGCTGCGGCTGTCCCGGCGGACAGGGCCGTCCCGGCGGACGGAGCAGGCGATTGGGCGATCAGCCCCGCCCACTGTCCCCCGTCCGCGAGGTCGATCCGGCGCGGAGGCCGCGCGCGGTCCTTACCCCGCGCGCCGCATCCGGACCCGGCCGACGCGCCGTCCGAGGCGGAGCCCGCACCCCGGTGCGTACCCATGTCTGAACCCGAGCCTGGTCCCGCACCGGCGTTCGGCCCCGAGCCCGACCTCGAGCCCGAACCCGTGTCCGTCCCCGGGCCCGACAACTTGCCGACGACTCCGGCCGGGATTCCAGCGGCACCTGTCCGGCCTGCCCTGACTGTCCGGGGGCTGGCAGGTCCTCCCCCTTGCTGATCTGCGTCACGGCGTCATGCTGGCACGCGCCGCCCGGCCTGCCCAGGGCTTTCGACACACGCCCGAAGTTGACGTGCCCGCCGGCTCGCCAGCGCCGGTTCCGGTTCCGGTTTCACGCTTGTTGCCGAGCCGGGAAAATCCCGGTCGTTCGGTGCAGGGCGGGCCTGGCAAGGTATCTGTTATGAGCTCCGAGTCCGCGCATCCCGAGCCAGTCCGCCACCGTGACCATGGCGAGTGGCTCGCCCGGTTCACCAGCCGGATCCTCGTGGTGTGCCCGAGGTGCGGTGGCCAGGCGCTCGTCGTGCCCCTGCCCCGCCTCGCGGCGCGGAAGAACTTTGGTGAACTGCTCTTCCAGCCCCGCCGCCTCACCTGCGCCGGCTGCGGCGCGGTCGCCGAATGGACAGCCGCGCAGCGGGGTTCCGGCCTGGTCGGCGCGGTGCCCGGCGGTACCGAGGACCCCTTCTTCCGGCGACCGCTGTGGCTTCAGACCCGCTGTGCTGGACGGATCCTGTGGGCCTACGACGATGAGCACGTTGACGCCCTCGCTGCCTACGTCGGTGCCCGGCTGCGCGAGCGTCACGCTTCCCCTACGCGGGGGATGTTCGCCCGGCTGCCGGCTTGGATGAAGTCCGCGGGCAACCGGCACGAGGTGCTGGCGGGTCTGGCGACCCTCCGGGCCCTGACTCGGTGCTCGACCCCGGCCGACCGCTCCGACGCTGCCCACGAACGCGGCGACCGACCGCGCCACCACGGCAGCATGTTCTTCCGCGGCGGCCCCTACTAGGGCTCCTTCGAGCCTGGCCGCGCACCGGCATTCTGCGCCGTTAGGGCTGTTAGAGGCTTGAAGCCGCGTCCTTGGCGTACCGTCAGCGTTCCCGCTACGCGTGGGTGTGTGGGGTCTGGAGGAGAGTTACGGGGATTGGCTCCGCCGGTTGTGGACTGCGGCAGCCCGACAACACTGGCTTGAGCTTCAACTTGTTGCTGGGCCCCCGTCCCAGCGGAACCAGGCGCGCTCTTGATCGATGTGAGTGGGTGCTGCCGCTCAGGATCCGCCACTCGTCGTGCTGATCGGTCTGTCGGCGACGGCTGAAAAGTGGACCGGTAGCGGCGCTTGAAAGTTGACCCCCTCCACGGGTCTGGCTCGTTGGTCAGACCGGGAGGAGTGGT